>JAYTAJ010001239.1:0-5681 GCA_043737575.1 Myxococcales bacterium
GCGGGTCGCGGTCGACGGCGATCTGACGCTGTTGCCGAGCGGCGGCGCCCTCGGCTTCGAGCCGCTGACCGGGCTATCGAAGGAGGCGGTGCTGATCCACCGCGCGGCCGACGGCGGCGAGACCTTGATCTTCAACGACGCGTTCATGAACCTGCCCGATCGCCTGCCCGGCGCGAAGGGTTGGCTGGTGAAGCTTGTCGGCTCGACCGGCGGGCCCAAGGTCACCTGGACCGCGCGGGTCGGGCTGGTCGAGGACAAGCGCGCCTATGCCGCCCACCTGCGCGCCCTGGCGGCGCGGCCCGGCCTGGTCCGCATCATCCCCGGTCACGGCGACCTCATCACCGACGGCGCCGGGCCCAAGCTCGCCGCCGCCGCCGATCGTCTCCACCGCGGGTAACCCGCGCGCGCGCCGCGCATCCAAGCCGCATGCCCGCGCTGCGCGTGACCGCCGTGAACGACGCACCGCTGCGGGCCCGCGGCAGCTACGTCCTCTACTGGATGATCGCGGCGCGACGCACGACCTGGAGCTTCGCGCTCGATCACGCGATCGCCCGCGCCGTCGAGCTGGGCGTGCCGCTGCTCGTGCTCGAGCCGCTGCGGGTCGGCTACCGCTGGGCCAGCGATCGGCTGCACCGCTTCGTCCTCGACGGCATGGCCGCCAACGCCGCGGCGTTCGCCGCCGCGGGCATCACCTACCATCCCTACGTCGAGCCTGAGCCCGGGGCCGGCCGCGGCCTGCTCGCCGCCCTCGCCGCCCGCGCCGCGCTGGTCGTCACCGACGAGACGCCGATGTTCTTCTTGCCGCGGATGGTCGCGGCCGCGGGCGCGGCCCTCGACGTCCGGCTCGAGCAGGTCGACGGCAACGGCCTCCTGCCGCTGCGCGAGCACGGCCGCGATCGCGCGACCGCCGCGGCGTTTCGCTGGCACTGGCAGAAGGTGATCCACCCGCACCTCGCGATCGCGCCGCGGGCCCGGCCCCTCGCGTCGCTGCCGCGGGTGGTGCGCGACGCCGCGCTGCCGCCGACGATCGTCCGGCGCTGGCCCGCGGCGACCGCGGCGCGGTTGCGCGGCGACGACCTCGATCGCCTCCCGATCGATCACGCCGTCGCGCCGGTCTGGTATCCCGGCGGCGCACCCGCCGCGACCGCGACCTTGCGATCGTTTCTCGAGCGGCGCCTCGAGCACTACGCCGAGCGCCGCAACCAGCCCGAGGCCGACGCCGCGAGCGGCCTGTCGCCGTACCTGCACTTCGGTCACCTCGGCGCCCACGAGGTGTTCCACGCGGTGTGGCGCGCCAGCGACTGGGATCCGGCGCGCGTCGACGGCGCCCGGCCGACCGGCAGCCGCGACGGCTGGTGGGGCCTGCCCGGGCCCGCCGAGGCGTTCATGGACGAGCTGTTCACCTGGCGCGAGCTCGGCTTCGGCTTCGCGTTCCACCGCGCCGGCGACGGCGATCGCTACCAGTCGCTGCCGCCCTGGGCCCGCGCGACCCTCGACGGCCACGCCAGCGATCCGCGCCCGCACCTCTACCCGCTGGCCGAGCTCGAGGCCGCGCGCACCCACGATCCGCTGTGGAACGCGGCGCAGCGCCAGCTCGTCGCCGAGGGCCGCATCCACAACTACCTGCGCATGCTGTGGGGCAAGAAGATCCTCGAGTGGAGCGCCACGCCGCAGGCCGCCCTCGCCGCGCTGATCGAGCTGAACAACAAGTACGCGGTCGATGGCCGCGATCCCAACTCGTCGAGCGGCATCTTCTGGACGCTGGGCCGGTTCGATCGAGCGTGGCCGACCCGGCCGATCTTCGGCGCGGTCCGCTACATGTCGTCGGAGAACACCGCGCGCAAGGTGAAGGTCAAGGGCTACCTCGCGCGATGGTCGGCCAAGTCCTAGCAACCGGGGGGGCCACGGCGGTGTCACGGGAGCGATGCGCCGCCTGATCGTGATCGCGTGGGTGTGCTTGAGCGGGAGCCTCGCGATCGCCGCGCCGCCGCGCTACTCGCGGCCCGCGCGTCAGGCGCCGATGCCGCCCGCGATGGCCGCGGCCGAGGCGCTGTGGACCGCGGCGACCCAGGAGCCCGACGCCGCGGCGGCGGTGGCGACGTGGAAGGCGGCGGCGCGGGCCTTCGATGCGGTCGCGGCGTCGACCAACCACGCCCACCCGGTGCGGGCCGAGGCGGCGTACGCCGCGGTGCTGTCGTGGAAGAACGCGCTCGCGGCCGATCCGACGATCCGCCCGACGCCGCAGCACGATCCCGACGACGACGGCCCGCCGCGGCCGCGGCCGCTGGCCGACGACGACGCGGCGCTGGTGACCGCGCTCGGCCGCTACCTCGCGCTGGTGCCTGACGCCCCCGAGATCGCCGAGCTCCGCTTCGTCCGCGCGAACGTCTTGCGCCGGTACGATCGCATCGACGAGGCGCTGCCGGATCTGATCGAGCTGATCGAGCGCCACCGCCAGCACGAGGTCGCGGCGTACGCGATCAACCTGCTGCTCGATCTGCTGATCCGCGCCGAGCGCTACGACGAGATGATCGCGTGGGTGCAGCTGGTGCGGCAGGACGCCGCGTACCTGCGCGGCCAGCCCGAGCTCGCCGCGCGGCTCCTGCAGATCGAGGTGCAGTCGCTGCGCAAGCAGGCCGAGCAGTTCGAGCGCGACGGCAAGCAGGGCGGCGATCGCGAGGCCTACGCGCGGTGCGCCGCGGTCTACGATCAGATCGTCACGCTCGCGCCGACGGACGGCCGCCGCGACGAGCTGCTCTACAACGCCGGGGTCTGCCTCGAGGAGGGCGGCGACGCCGACGGCGCGCTCGCGCGCTACCGCCGCATCATCGACGAGCTGCCGCGATCGCGGATCGCGCAGCAGGCGCTGGCGCGCAGCGGCCACCTGACGCTGCGGATCGGCCACGTCGTCGACGCCGCGGCGGCGTTCGCGCGCTACGCCCGCCGCTACCCGGCCGAGCCGGACGCCCACGCCGCGATGCTCGACGCGATCGGGCGGCGCGCGGCGCTGGGGCAGACCGACCTCGCGGCCGACGACGCCCGCTGGTTCGTGAAGACGTTCGGCGCGAAACGACGCGGTGACGCGGCGCTGGCGCTGGCGATCGTCGTCGCCGCCCACCTCGAGCGCGGCGAGCGCGGCGCGGCCAGGCAGCTGGCGACGATGCTGGTGCGGATCGGTCCGGATCAAGGCGCGCTGGCGTGGCAGGCCGCGTGTCCGATCGCGACCGCCGACGGGCTGTGTCTGCAGCGCGGCAGGGCTCGCCGCGATCCGGCGCTGGCGCGCGCCGCCCTGGCGTCGCTGGCGTCGTCGCCGCGAGGCGAGGCCCGCCTGGTGATCGCGACCGCCGCGCTCGAGGACGTCCTCGCCGCGCGCCGCGTCGACGACGCCCAGGCCGAGCGGGTCGCCACCGCCTACGCCGCGATCGTCGCCGCCGCCGCCGCCGATCCCGACGCGGCGATCATCGCCCACGCCCACCTCGGCGCGCTCGCGCGTCATCGCCAGCAGCCCGCGGCGGCGCGCGCCGCGTTCACCGCGTGCGCCGAGCTGGCGATCGCATCGGCGCGGCCCGGCCGCCTCGCGCTGTGCGACGATGGCCTGCGCCAGCTCGGCGCCGCGCCCGCGATCCTCGGCGAGCACCTGCCCGGCTTCGCGACGACGCCGCTGCGCCCCGACCTCGAGCCCGCGCACCGATAGCGCACCGCGATCGCGGACGCGGCTTCCTCCCTCGCGGCGCGCGGTTCTCAGTAGAGCCGCGCGAACGTCCGCGGCGCCCGCCGCCGCCGCATGCATCGCGTGTCGGCGCTCATCAGCGCCAGGCTCAGCGCTCGCCGCGGCGCCTCGGTGCGGTTGCGCCGCGATCGATGCCAGACCAGGTTGTGTAGCAGCAGCACCTCGCCCGCGACGGCGGGCAGCGTGATCGCCTCGCCCGCGCGCGCCGCGATCAACGCGTCGGGGATCGTGCCGCCCTCGGGCGTCGCCAGCCCGCCGCGGTGGCTGCGCGGGATGACCTCGACGCAGCCGCTCTCGATCGGGGTGTCGTCGAGCGCGGTCCAGATCGTCAACGTCGGTTGCGCCGACAGCCCCCAGAACACGCCGCCGTCCTGGTGCCACGGCAGCTCGGTGCCGCCCGACGCGCGCTTGCTCCACAAGACCGCGCGGTACAGCGCGACCTCGGGGCCGATCGCCGCATGAGCGATCTGCGCGAACCGCGGGTTGTCGATCCAGGCGCGGAAGATCGGATCGTGCTCGAGGCGCTCGATCTTGCGGTAGCCAGGCGACGGCCCGACCCAGCCGCCGCCAAACTCCAGATCGTCGTAGGCGCCGGTCGGCGAGTCGTGCTGGAAGAACAGCCCGTCGGTCGCGGTCGTCGCCAGCATGATCGCGTCGGCGCGCGCGCGCAGCCCCGCCATCGCGTCGCCGTCGTCGCACACGCCCAGCCGCGCCCAGCCGTGCTCGGCGAGGTGCGCGAGCGCGGGTTCGATCGCCAGCATGCCGCATCCTAACCCCAGGGCTCACCTGAGTTGATCCATGGATCGCGAAGGGCATGTGCCCGCGGACAGGACCAAGCGAGACGGGTCAACACAGGTGAGCCCTGGGGTTTAGCTCACCGGTTGCCCGCGGCGCGCGCCTGCCCTACGATGCCGGCGATGCAACGCGCCTCGCTCCTCGCCGCGATCGTCGCCACCGGTCTGGTCGCTTGCGGCAGCGAGTCGGTCGATCCGCGCGCCGCCGAGTGCGCCGACTACTGCGATCTGATCGAGGCGCATTGCACGGGCGGGTTCGACCAGTACTCCGATCGCGACTCATGCCTGTCGACCTGCGAGGCGATGCCGCTCGGCGATCAGGCGACCCACAGCGGCCACACGATCATGTGCCGCACCTTCACCGCCGCGCTCGCCGAGCTCAGCCCGATGTTCAGCTGCGCCAAGGCCGGCCCGGGCGGCGACGGCACCTGCGGCGGCAACTGCGAGAGCTTCTGCGCGATGGCGCAGGAGATCTGCAGCGACGACAACCAGGCGTTCGCGTCGGTCGCCGAGTGCATGGGCGCGTGCACGTTCTACAACACGACCCCCGTCTACGACGCCAGCAGGACCAGCGGCGATACCTTCGCGTGCCGCCTCTATCACCTCACCGCCGCCTCCAACGATCCCCGCACGCACTGCGCCCACATCGGGCCGACTAGCCCGGTTTGCTTTTGAGCGCGATCAGGCCTTCGCGGCGGCGCTGACGACCTTGGGGATGCGGACCCGCGGGCCGACGCGGATCGCGACGCGCTTGATGTTGCGGTAGTACTCGCCGTCGATGACCGGCTCGAGGAGCTCGCCGCCCGCGGCGTCGATCAGCATCTCGCGACACGGCCGGTCGAGGATCTGGCGACCGCGCATCTCCTCGCCGCGCGCCATGCGCGGGATGTTGCGGACGATCGACCACGGCGACGGCGTGCCGACGATCGCGTTCATCAGCCCGGGCTGATCGGCCTTGCCGAAGAACTTGAGGACGTTGCCGAGGTTGATCGACATCGACGCGACGTGGAGGCCGGTGAAGACGTCGCCGGGCAGCACCATGCCGTCAATCGTGACCCGGGCCCGGGTCGGACGGAACATCGACTGCGCGTACTCGCCGAACGGCGCCAGCGCCGCGACCCGGCCGAGCGGCGTCACCGCCATCGGCATCGACATCA
>JAYTAJ010001240.1:0-5679 GCA_043737575.1 Myxococcales bacterium
CGCCGCGCACCACGTCTTCGGCGCCACGCGCCACGTCTTCGGCGTCGCGCGCCACGAGACCCCGTCCGATCGCGCGCCGATCCCCTCGCCCCACGCACCGGGCTCCGAAAAAAAGGACAGCTACAGCCGCGGACCGAAGACTCGGAGGCTGGCGGTGATCTGGAGCTCCTCGCCGTCGCGGATCTGGCGGCGGGCGCCGACGTCGATCGCGTACTTCACCGTCGCCATGCCGAGGCCGCCCGTGAGGAACGTGCCCGCGGCGACGTCGTGGACCGCGCCGGCGCGGATCGGATAGCCGTTGGCGCGGTCGCTGCTGGTGAAGAAGTACTCGATGCCGCCGCCGTAGCGGCCGGTCGCGCCGTCGGTGTCGAGGTTCCACAGCGCATCGAACCCGGCGCCGAGGGTCGGCGACATGCGCAGCGAGATGCCGGCGCCGACCGAGCGCGCGATGTCCTGGTTGCTGGTGCCCGACAGGTTGTAGCCGACCGCGGCGAGGTTCAGCAGATCGGTCAGCTTCACCACCGCGCCGACGTCCCAGTTGAAGCCCGAGACATCCTCGCTGCCGTCCATCGCCGCGCCCTTGGCGTTGACGTACTTGGTGCCGACGCCGATGTGGATGCGCGGCGACAGCGCGCGCGCCAACGTGATGCCCGCGACGTGGGTGCGGCGATGCACCTCCATGCCGTCGAGCTCGGGGGTCGCGCCCGCGTAGTGGTAGTAGAAGCAGCCGGGCGCGCGGTTGGTCGAGTCGCACGCCGACACGCCGATCAGCGACGCCTTGTCCGAAGGCCGATAGCCGTAGCCGCCCTCGAACACCAGCTCGCGGGTGAGCGTGAGGCCAGCCGGGTTGAGCGAGACCGCGAGGGCGCCCGTCGCCTCGGCGCGGCGCGACTCGCCGACCGCCAGCTCGCGCGGTCCGAGACCGTCGCCGAGGAGATCGGCGTCGGCACGGGCCGGGGCGGCCACCGCGAGCACGCCGAGGGTGCCCAGCAGGCCGACCAGGTTCTTGCGCATGGGCCCAGCCTACGCCCCGATCGGCCGGGCGCAACAATTCAGCCAGGGGCGTCACCCGAGCCCGCGAAGCGACGGTCGCTGGTGCGGATCCGCCGCACCCCGCCCAGCCATTCGGCGATCGACGTGAAGCCGCGCTCGGCGATGATGACGTGATCGATGATCGGGATGCCGATCAGCTCGCCGACGTCGCGCAGCCGTCGGGTCAGGTGCAGATCCTCCGGGCTCGGCGTCGGATCGCCCGACGGATGGTTGTGGACGCAGACCCCGGCGGCGGCCGAGCAGCGGATCAGCGCGCGGAACACCTCGCGCGGATGGACGTCGACGCCGGTGAGATGGCCGCGCGCGATCTCGACCTCGGCGAGGACCTGGTTGCGCACGTCGATGCCGAGGGCGAAGAAGGTCTCGTGATCGAGGCCGGCGACCCGAGGCCATAGCCGTCGGCGCACGTCGGCGGCACAGCCGAGGTGGCCGAGGCGATTGCGGCTCTGATCGATCGCGCGCGCGCCGAGGGCGACCGCGGCGACCACCCGCGCGGCCTGGGCCGGTCCGATGCCGTCGAGTCGCGCCAGATCGTGGGGCCCGGCGCGGGCGAGGCCGGCGACGCCGCCAGCGTGCTGCAGGAGCTGCGCGGCGAGGACGCTGGCGCTGCGGCCGCGGGTCCCGGTGCCGAGGATCACCGCCAGCAGATCCGGGGCGTCGACGCGCTCGGCGCCGAGCAGCCACAGCCGCTCGCGCGGCCGGTCGCGGTTGGTGCCCGCGTCGAAGGACACGGCGCTGTCGGAGGCGTGGAGCGGGGGCGTGAGGGCGTATTGCATGGAGGCGGCAGCAGCAAGGGGAGTGCCACGCGCAAGTCCCCTTGCCGGCTCGCGTGCTGTCCGAGAACCGGACAGCCGTGGCCGAAAGCCGGACGCGTGGCCGAAAACCGGCCACTGGCACTCCCGCCGAATGGCCCTGCCATCGATTGACGGCGCGCGGGTCCGATCCGACCCTCGGGCTCCAACCACGCCCCGAACTCGTCACACGATCTTGGAGGAGGAAACCATGGGTCTCTTTGGGAAGCTGCTGGGCACTGCGCCCGCGAAGAAGGCTAGCGACGACGTGCTGTTGCTCCACGCGATGATGCTGATGTCGTCGGCCGACGGCTACATGGAGGGCTCCGAGATCGCGACCCTCGAGGGCTTCATCAACACCCTCCCCGAGTTCAAGGACGCCGACTTCGACAAGCAGATGGCCGAGGCCAAGAAGCTGCGCGCCAAGTTCCCGAGCGTGCAGGAAGCGGTGAAGGCGCTGGCCGACATCTCGAGCGAGGCCGTGCGCAAGAAGGCGTTCATCCTCGCCGCCGACATCGCGCTGTCGAGCGGCGACGTCGATGAGAAGGAAGAGGAGCTGCTCGAGGCGATGCAGCGGGTGATGAACATCGACGACGCGCTCGCCAACACCGCGATCCAGATCCTGGCGATGAAGTACGCGAAGTAATGGCGCAGGTCGACGCTCCCGGGGTCCAGGCTCGGCGTGACCGTTCGCTGCGCAACGAGCTGGTCGCCGATCGCGGCGTCAAGAAGGCGCTCGAGCGGTTCGAGCACCGCGCGTCGGGCTACGGCTTTCGCCACCGCCGCAGCCTGCTCGCCGAGGCGATCCGCCTGAACCGGCGGATGGCGCCCGCGGTCGCCGACGCCCTGGCCGACTGCCGCGAGTGGCTCGGCGTCACCGCGCCGATCGAGGTCTTCCTCGAGCCCAAGCCGGTCTACTCGGCGTTCGTGTCGAAGGGCCGGTCGGGGCCGCTGGTGCTCGGGCTGTCGTCGCGGCTGCTCGAGGAGTTCTCGCCGGCCGAGCTGCGGTTCGTGATCGGCCACGAGCTCGGCCACGCGCTGTTCGATCACTTCGGCATCCCGATGCCGGTGACCGCGACGATCGAGGACGTCGGCGGCACGCTGGTGTCGCGCTCGGTGCAGCTCAAGCTGTTCGTGTGGTGCCGCGCCGCCGAGGTGTCGGCCGATCGCGCCGGGGTCCTGTGCGCGGGCGATCCCGAGGTCGCGGCGACCGCGTTCTTCAAGATGTCGAGCGGGCTGTCGCGGCCGGTCATCAAGACCGACCTCGAGGCGTTCGCGTCGCAGGTCGAGTCGCTGGCGTCGGCGCCGAGCGCGGCCCACGAGGTCCGCGACGACGACGACACGCTCGACTGCTTCTCGACCCATCCGTACACGCCGGTGCGGGTGCGGGCGCTGCTCGCGTTCGGCAAGTCGACCGCGTTCGCCGAGCGGCTCGGCCGCAGCGGCGGCGAGCTGTCGCTCGAGCAGGTCGAGGCGATCGTCGAGCGCGACCTGGCGCTGATGGAGCCGTCGTACCTCGAAGATCGCGGCGACGAGGCCGAGAAGATGCGGCGCGCGCTCTACTGCGCCGGCGTCACCGTCGCCGCGGCCCACGACGGCGTGTCCGACGTCGAGATGCGGGCGCTGCGGGCGCTGCTCGGCGCCAAGCAGGTCGGGCCGGTCGACGACGTCGCCGCGCTGCGCACCGAGCTCGACGGCATCCTCGCCGCTCTGGCCGAGGCGTCGTTCGCGCGCCGCGCCCAGCTGGTGCAACACCTGACCGTGATCGCGGGGGTCGACGGCCACGTCGCCGACGAGGAGTACGCCGAGATGCAGCGCATCGCCGACGTGCTGGCGGTGCCGCAGCAGGTGATCGATCAGACGCTGGCGGGCGCCGCCGCGCCGATGGACTGAGCGACTCCTCGACGGTGACGTCGGCGAGCTTGATGCGATCGGTCCGGTCGCGCATCGCCGCGGGCGCGGCGCTCACCGCCAGGTTCTTCCAGTCGGGTGCCCCGCCGGTGTAGACGCCGATCCAGATCGCGTACGTCCCCGAGCCGGCGGCGGCGCGGATCGTCAGCTGGTCGCCTTACAGATCCTTCGGGCGCTTCGGCGAGAACAGCCGCCGGAAGAAGGTGTCCATGTCGGTCGAGCCCCCGAAGCCGCCGACGCCGAACGACACGTTGAACCCGATGCGGCCGTGGGACTTCGGCGCTCGCTCCCACTCGGCTTCGGCGAACGCGTTCCCAGCACTCTCGAGCGTGGCGGCGAGCTCCTTGCCATCGAACCACAGGCCGTGGGAGGGACAGCGATCGAGCGGCACGCCGCGCAGGAGCCCGCCCTCCATCTCCGCCGCGCACCGCGGACAGCGTCGCCGGATCCCGGGCTCGCACGGGCGCAGCTGCTCCTCGAGTGGGCGGATCTCGTCGGGATCCATGTTCCGCAGCAGGTCGGTGATCTCCTGCGCCGACACCATCACGCCGCCGCAGGTCGTGCAGTGCAGCCGCCCGCCGCGCTCCGCCATGCCGGCATCACACGACGGACATCCCGCGTACTGATCTCGGAGCGGCACCCGCGCGACGCTATCACGGGCCGCCAACGCGCCGCGGGCCGGGAGGTCGCGTGTAGTCTCGTGCCCATGCTTCGCGCTGCGCTGCTCGGGTGTTCATTGCTGGCGTGCGGTGGCACGTCGCCGACCCGCGGTGCCGAGCCGGTGGCGATCGCCCCGCCGGCCGGATCGTCGTCGGCCCCGCCGGTCGTCGCCGCGTCGCCGGCACCGCCGCCCGCCGCGGTCGCGTCGCCGGCCTTGGTTCCCGTCGCGCTGGCCAGCCCTGCCCACTGGGAGGGCGACGGCTGGCACGTCCCGATCCCGCGCACCCGCGGCATCGGCCTCGGCGAGCGCGACCCGGTGCTGAGCGACGCCGTCCTCCGCGCTCACGGCGCGCAGCGGATCGAGCCGACGCAGTGGCTGCTCCGCGCCGGTGCAGCGCCCTGCCTCGCGACCGTGACCGCGTACGTCGAGTACGACCCGATGGTCGCGCGCGACGGCTCGTACGACGAGCGCCGCATCGAGGCGATGCTCACCGGCTGCGTGCCATTCGAGCGGGCTTCCCAGGACGACGGCAGCGCGGAGCCCCCGGCGCGCGCCTGGGTAGTCGGGCCCGCGCAGCTCACGCAACTCGCGGGCGACGGCTCGGTGCGGCTGATCGAGGCGTCGGTCAAGATCGGCGCCAACGTCAACGAGGCCGGGCGACGCAGCCGCCGGCAGCGCCGCGTGCCCGTCGAGCTCGCCAAGCTGCTGACGCTGCCGGCGTGCGCGCGCGGGTGCGTCCGTGACTGGACCCTGCGCACGCTGGCCACCGCGCCGGTGATCCAGCAGATCGAGGTGCTGGATCACGACCTGACCAGCCGCACCGACGGCGACGGCTCGGGTGCGGGGCCGCGGTGGGAGACCGCCGTCGCGGCACACGCGGTGATCGTCGGGCGCACCGGCGAGGCGCGCGCCCTGCCGAGGCTCGTGGGCGCGCTGGTGAGCGGTGACGCGCCGCGGGTCGTGCTGTTCGATGACGGCAGCTCGTTCGCGACCGCGCGGTTCGACGACGGCTCGATCGGGCCCGCGGTCGAGCACTTCGTCCACGAGATCGGCGGCTACTGATCGGACGCAGATCGCGACCAGCCGGCACGGAGCGACGCATCCAGCGCAGGCGCGTCGCCGCCGACCCAGCTCCGCAGCCGGTAGGCGCGCCAGCTCGGCGGATCGATCAATGCTTGTGGAGGCCGGCCTCGTGCCGCGCGGCTCCCGGGAGCGGGAAGCGGGCCGGCACGTCGGCGCTCGTCGCCGACCGCGCGGCGGCGG
>JAYTAJ010001241.1:0-2464 GCA_043737575.1 Myxococcales bacterium
CGCTACGGCGCCAGCGGTTGGGTCGGCGCCATCGTGGTCGGGGTCGGCACCGTCCGCGTGATCACGCAGCGGAAGCCGACGTAGGGCAGGCGCACCGCCGGCACCATCGCCAGGCTCACGTAGTGCGGCAGGTCGGCGCGGCCGAGGAACGGCGGATCGCGCCACGAGCCGCCGCGGATCATCCCGCCGACCAGCTCGTTCATCGGCTGGCGGTACGGATTGGTGTGGGGCAGGCCCTCGAAGCCGTCGGGGCTCCAGGCGTCGAGCACCCACTCGGCGGCGTTGCCGGCCTGATCGTGGGTGCCATGGGCGCCGTCGCCGCCGCGGAACCGACCGGGCGGCGCGAGGATCGGATAGCCGTCGTCGGGATCGGGATCGCCGAGCGCGCGCAGCGGCACGGAATCGGGCGAGCTGATGCCCTCGAGATCGACCAGCGACGCGACGCGGTGCTGGCCGTGGTTGAAGTCGTCCTCGGCGCGGCGATCGCCCCACGGCCAGGTCCGGAAGTCGGCGCCGCGCGCCGCCTTCTCCCACTCGGCCTCGGTCGGCAGCCGGCCGCCTTGCCACGCGCAGTACGCCGCGGCCTCGTCGCGCTGGATGTTCACCTGCGGCCACGCGTCGACGACGTAGCGAGGATCGCCCGCGACCAGCGGCGCCAGCGGGCACGCGCCCGCGGCGACGCAGCGGCGATACGCGGCCACCGTCACCTCGCCGCGATCGATCCAGAAGCCGTCGATCATGACCTCGCGCAGCGATCGCCGCTCGAGTCCGAAGCGCCACTCGCCGCACAGATCGAAGTTGAGGCGCTGCGGCGGCAGGTTGCCGATGCGGCGGCACTCGTTCCAGAGGATCTCGATGTCCTCGGGCGGCGTCCCCATCGCGAACTTGCCGGCCGCGACCCAGCTCCGCGTCGCCGCCGGGGCCTCGATCCGCGCCAGCTGCCCCGCGCGCTTGCCCTGTCCCGCGGCCGGCGTCGCCGCCAGCACCACCGCCGCGATCAGGATCGAGCCACGCACCCGCCGATCATGCCGCGCCCACGCCCGTCACGCCACGGTGCACTCGCCCCAGATACCCCCTCCGAGCTCGATTCGACCGCGCGCCTACGCACCGGGTTCAGGAATATCATCATCGGGCGCCGACACGGGCAGCCACTCGACCTTCGTGATCGTCACCTCGCGCTTGCCCTTCGGCGTCGTCAGCACCGCCTCCTCGCCGACCCGCTTGCCGAGCAGGCCGCGCGCGACCGGCGCCACCAGCGAGATGCGCCGCTTCTTGATGTCGGCCTCGTGCTCGCCGACGATCGTGTAGACCGTCTCTTCGCTGCTCTCGCTGTCCTCGATCGTCACCGTCGCGCCGAACTGCACGCGATCGCCCGACAGCGACGTCGGATCGATCACCTCGGCGAGGCCGAGCCGGGCGTCGAAGTCGCGGATCTTCGCCTCGATCATGCCCTGCTCCTCCTTGGCGGCGGAGTAGTCGGCGTTCTCGGACAGATCGCCGTGACCGCGCGCGATCTCGATCGCCTTCGAGTTCGCGGGGCGATCGATCTCCTTCAGCTTCCGGAGCTGCTTGCGCATCCAGTCCCGGCCGGCCGGGGTCATCGGATATTTGGCCATGACGTCACCGATCCGCGGCGGAACGCGCGGAGGCTTCTTGGTACTCCTGCAAGGGACAAACCTGCAAGCCCTGTCGGCGCAAGAGCGCGATCGCCTCGAGGGCGGCCCGGGCGCCGCGGATGGTCGTGAAGTACGCGATGCCGTTGCGCAGCGCGCCACGCCGCAGCGACCGCGAGTCGAGGATCGCCTGGGCGCCCTCGGTGGTGTTGACGACGAAGTGGATCTCGCGGTTGTCCATCGCGTCGACGCAGTGGGGCCGGCCCTCGAGCACCTTGTTGATGCCCGCGACCGCGATGCCGGCCGCGCCCAGGCGCTGCGCGGTGCCGTGGGTCGCGACCAGGTCGAAGCCGAGCGCCACCAGCGCCAGCGCCAGCTCGGCCGCCGCCGCCTTGTCCGATTCGCGGACACTCAGGAACGCGGTGCCCTCGGTCGGCAGCCGGACCCCGGCCGCCTCCTGGGCCTTGAGGTAGGCCTCGGCGAAGGTCGGCCCCAGGCCCATCACCTCGCCGGTCGATCGCATCTCGGGGCCGAGGATGGTGTCGACGTCCTCGAACTTCACGAACGGGAACACCGCCTCCTTCACCGAGACGTGGGTCGGCACCACCTCGACGACGCCCAGCTCGGCCAGCGTCCGGCCGGTCATCACCTTGGCCGCGACCTTCGCCAGCGGCACGCCGATCGCCTTCGACACGAACGGCACCGTGCGCGACGCCCGCGGGTTGACCTCGAGCACGTAGACCAGGCCGTCGTGGATCGCGAACTGCGTGTTCATCAGCCCGACCACGCCGAGCTCGACCGCCAGCAAGGTCGCCTGGCGGCGGACCTCGTCGATGATCGCCGGTGGCAGC
>JAYTAJ010001242.1:0-5660 GCA_043737575.1 Myxococcales bacterium
ACCGATCTGCCGGCGCGATGGGGCGGCGAGGAGTTCCTCTACGTCCTCGCCGACACCCAGCTCGAGGGCGCGCGCCTGGTCGCCGATCGGGTCCGCGCCGCGGTCGAGCGCCTGCGCATCCCCCACGAGGGCTCGGCGGCGTCGCCGTACGTCACGGTCAGCGTCGGGCTGGCGTCGACGATGCCGACCCTCGATCGCTCGCCCGAGGAGCTGCTCGGCGCCGCCGACGCCGCGATGTTCCGCGCCAAGAGCCTCGGCCGCAACCGGGTGTGCGAGGCCCAGGTGCCTGCCCGCACGATCTGGCTCGCCACCGCGGTAGGCTCGGGGCGCTAGGAGACGCATGTCGCTCATCCACCGCATCCTGGTCCCGACCGATCTGTCCGAGGGCGCCGAGCGCGCGTTCGAGTTCGCCGTCGAGCTGGCGTCGCTGTACCGCGCGCCGATGGTGCTGGTGCACGTCTACGCGACGCCGCTCTTGTACGGCGGCGAGGACCCGATCGTGTCGACGCCGCCGCCCGACGTCGACGATCTCCGGGCCTCGCTCGACAAGTCGATGCTGCTGTTCGCCGACCGCGCTCGCGGCCGCGGCGTGCCCGACGTCCAGATCGCGGTCACGGGCGGCGACCCGTGGCACGAGATCGTGCGCGTCGGGCGCGAGCAGAAGTGCGATCTGATCGTGATGGGCACCCATGGCCGACGCGGCCTGTCGCATCTGCTGCTGGGATCGGTGGCCGAGAAGGTCGTGCAGCACGCCCGCTGCCCGGTCCTGACGGTTCCCCGCCGCACCACGTGATCACGGCATCGCGACGATCGGCGTCGCGCCGTCGTAGAAGCCCTGGCCGTCGATCTGCGCCAGGCCGGTCGACAGCCGCCCGAGCACCGGCCAGATCGGCGTGATCATCCCGAGCGTGCGGTTGGGATCGTTGCCCTCGAGCTGGACCCGCACCGCGACGATCGAGCGCGTGGTGCGCAGCCGCTCGATGACCTGATGCGCCGCCGGGTTGGCGACGCGCTCGAGGGAGCCGACCATCGCGGCCAGCTCCTCGCCGAACAGATCGCTGCCCGCCGAGTTGATCTCGATCTCGCCGAGCATGTCGGGGCCGTGGGTCAGCTCGCCGCCGTCGATCTTGAACCCGGGGTCGCCGGCCGCGAGCCCGGCGCCGATGGCCTTGAGTGTCACCAGGGTGTCGGCGAAGTAGCGCAGTGTGTAGCCCACCCCTCCACGATGCCGGATCGGCCGCCGCAGGTCACGCGCCGCGGGCGTCTACGTCAGGGTCGCCGCGAACAGCGCGCGGATCCGCTCGAAGTGGACCTCGGTGGCGGCGCGATCGTGGACCGCGAAGTCCGACACCGCGAAGCCGTGGGCCGCGCCCGCGAAGTGATCGACGGTGTAGCGGACGTGGGCCGCGCCGAGCGCCGCCACCAGCATCCCCTGCTGCTCGGGGGTGCAGGCGCGATCGTTGTCGGCGATCGCGAAGTACAGCGGGGCCTGGACCGCGGCGGCGTTGCGGTGCGGGCTGTCGGGCAGATCGTTGGCGACGTTGCCGCCGTGGATCGCCGCCGCCGCTGCGATCAGCGTCGGGTGCGAGCCCGCGGTCGCGAACGCGAGGCGACCGCCGATGCAGTAGCCCATGCACCCGACCCGGTCGCCGATGACGCCCGGCTGCTCGCGCAGCGCGCGCACGTAGTGGGCGGCGTCGCGCATCGCCCCGACCAGATCGTGGGCGCGGATCAGCGCCATCAGGCGGTCGCGCTCCGACGGCACGGTGAAGACCGTCTCCATCTTGAACGGCGGGTAGTCGCCGGCGCGATAGAAGATGTGCGGCACCAGGACCGCGTAGCCCCACGACGCGACCCGATCGGCGATCGCGTGCATCGCCGGGCGCAGGCTGCCGGCGTCGGGGTAGAGCAGCACGCCGGGCCGCGGCTGCTTGGGGTCGGCGCCGTGTAGCCAGCACGGGGCCACGCCATCGTCGGTCGTCACGTCGAGCTTCCGGCCGTCGGTCATGGCCCAGGCTAACCCGACGCGCGGTAACGTTTCGGCCGCACCCCCCCTCGATCCCGCATGCAGCCGCAACCCGCCAGCGCCGACCCGACCGATCGCGCGCTCATCGCCCTCGTCCTGGCCGGCGACCACGCCGCGTTCGAGCGGCTGGTCCGACGTCACAACCAGCGGCTGTACCGCGCGGCGCGCGCGATCACGCGCAGCGACGCCGACGCCGAGGACGCGCTGCAGCAGACGTGGCTCGGCGTGTTCCGCCACCTCGCGCAGTTCCGCGGCGACAGCGCGTTCTCGACCTGGGCGACCCGGATCGCGATCCGCGAGGCGCTGGCACAGATCCGCAAGGGCGGCGGCGCCGCGGTGGTCGCGGTCGTCGAGGAGCCGACCGTCGAGCCGTCCCCCGCCGACGATCATGCGCGGCATCAGCTCGGCGCGCTGCTCGAGCGCTGCCTCGCCGCGATCCCGCAGGGCAACCGCGAGGTGATGGTGCTGCGCGACGTCCTCGAGCTCGACACCGCCGAGACCGCGACCTGCCTCGGCCTGACCGAGGAGGCGGTGCGGGTGCGGCTGCATCGGGGCCGCGCCGCGGTCGCCGCCGCGCTGACCGAGACCTTCGCCGACCACGCCGCGGCGATCTACGGCTTCGATGGCGAGCGCTGCGATCGCATCACCCGCGCGGTGATGCGTAACGTTCGCGGCCCCGACCTGCTCCCATCGCCATGAACCGTCTCACGATCGTCTCCGTCCTCGTGCTCGCCGCCTGCGGCAGCAAGCCCGCCCCCACCACCAGCCCCGCGCCCGCGGCCGACGATCGCGTCGCCGTGCAGATCGAAGCGGGCAAGCAGCTCTACGTCGAGCACTGCGCCGCGTGTCACGGCGCGAGCGGCGAGGGCAGCGATCAGGCGCCCGCCGTCGTCGGCAAGGACGCGTTCCCGCGGGTGCCGCGCCCGGGCGCCAAGCGCCAGACCGAGTTTCGCACCGCCGCCGACGTGTTCGCGTTCGCAAGCGCGAACATGCCGCCCACCGCGCCGGGCTCGCTCACCACCGAGCAGTACCTCGCGATCTTCGCGTTCGATCTGACCGCGAACGGCGTGACCTTGACCGCGCCCCTCGACGCCGCCGCGGCCGCGGCGATCGTCTTGCACCCGTAGTCACCGCCGCGCGCCGATCCAGGCATCGAGCGCGACCAGCGACGGGCCGGTGGCCTCGGGCTGCACCGCGAGCTCCTCGTCGGGCACGCCGAGGCGGTTGACCCAGAATGTCGGGTAGCCGAACCACGCCGCGCCGGCCGCGTCCCAGCCGCCGAACGCCGCGAACGCGATGCGATCGCGCGGCAGGTCGAGGCGATCGACGCCGAGCTTGTAGGCGCGCGGCTCGGGTTTGTAGGCGCGGATCTCGTCGGTGCTGATCAACCGATCGAAGGCGTCGACGAGGCCGACCCGCCCGAGCAGCACGCGCTGCATCGCCAGCGTGAAGTTGGCGAGCGTCACCAGGCGCAGGCCGCGGCCGCGCAGCGCGGCGAGGGTCGCGGCGGCGTCGGGCCACGGCGCGAGCTGCTCGTTGGCGTCGACCAGGCGACCGACGGCGGCGTCGTCGAGCCGGTGCTGGCGGGCACGGGCGGCGTAGATCGCGGCGTCGCGGGTGATCTGGCGGAAGTCGCGATACTGATCCGCCGCCGACCGCAGCCACGCGTACTGGAACTGCCGCGCGCGCCACGTCTCGACGAAGCCGGGGCCATCGCCCGGCACCAGCTCCTCGGCGACCGCGAGCACCGAGCGCGGATCGAAGATCGTGAACAGATCGAAGGCGACCGCGGCGATCGGCGCGGCGGTGGTCGCGGATCGCGGGCGCGGCGCCACGCGGCAGGCGAGGGCGGTGACGGCGGTGCCGCCGAGCAGGCGGAGAAAATCGCGTCGAGACATGGCGCCACGATGCGCGACGCCCGGGCGCGCCACCATCGGCATCGGCGCATGGCCGCGGTGCGCTGGCGCAGAGGGCGCTACCATCGCGGCGATGGCCGGCTGGGACGATCTGCACACGTTCTTGACCGTGGCTCGACACGGCTCGCTGTCGGCGGCGGCGCGGGCGCTGCGCCTCGCCCAGACCACCGTCGGTCGACGCCTCGCGCGCTTCGAGCACGAGCTGGGCGCGCAGCTGTTCGAGCGCCGCGCGTCGGGCTTCGTGCCGACCGCCGCCGGCCAGATCCTGCGGGTCCACGCCGAGCGCATGGAGCAGGAGGCGGTCGCCGCCGAGCGCGCGGTCGCGGGGCGCGACCTCGGCGTGCGCGGCGCGGTGCGCATCACCGCGTCGGAGTGGCTAGCGGTGCGAGTGATCGGTCCGCTCCTGACGCCGCTGCTCGAGTCCAACCCCGAGCTGCAGGTCGAGCTGGTCGCCGATCCGCGGCACCTGAACCTCGGCCGCGGCGAGGCCGATCTGGCGCTGCGGCCGAGCAAGTTCGACAGCGCCGCGGTGTTCGCGCGCCAGGTGGCGCGGCTGCGCTTCGGGCTCTACGCGTCGCCCGACTACCTGGCGCGTCGCGGCCGCCCCGACTTCGCGGCCGGCTGCGACGGCCACGCGATCATCGCGATGAGCGAGGACGTCGGCGATCCGGCGCGGGCGTGGCTCGACCGCGAGTGTCGCCGCGCCCGCGTCGCCGCGCGCACCAACGGCCGCGAGGCGATGGCGACCCTGGCGCTCGCGGGCGCCGGCCTGGTGTGCCTGCCGCGGGTGATGGGCGATGGCCTCGTCGGGCTGCGCGCGATCGAGACGGCGGTGCCGCTGCCTGAGCGCGCGCTGTGGCTCGGCATGCATCGCCAGGCGCGGAGCCTGCCGCGGGTGCGCGCGGTGTCGCGCTTCGTCGCCGACGAGCTGCGCCGCCGTCAGCCCGCGCTGGCACCGCCGTAGCAGTGGAACAACGGCGCGTCGTGTGGTGTTGTCTCGGCGCCATGCATGCTCGTCGCCTCGCGGGTTGTCTGTTCGGGTTGGTCGTCGTCACCGCCGCGTGTCGGAAGACCGCGTCGACCGGGGCGCCCGCGATCGGCGGCGACGCCGCGGTGGTCGCGGTGGACGCGCTCGGCGCCGACGCGGTCGGTGCGACGGTGACGATCGACGCCGCGCCGAACCCGGCGCCCGTGACGGCGGCGGGGCGGTTCGCGGTGGCGCGGGCCGTGGACGACGACAGCTTCGTCGACGTCTACCAGATCGTCGATGGCAAGGTCGCCAAGGTGTCGACGCTGAAGCTGCCCCGGCCGCGCCTGGCGCCGCAGCAGCTGGTGTGGTCGACGGTCGACAGCCCGATCGTCTTCCACGGCGTCGACCTCGACGCCGACCGCGGCGACGTCCTCGCCACGATCGTCGGCGATGGCTACACGCCCGTCGTCGGCGCCGGCCGCGGTGACCTCCTGCGCTTCGTCACCTCCGCCACCGGCGAGGTCTGGGTCGAGCGTTGCACGACCTGGGACGAGAACGCCGACGAGGAAGGCTGCCGGGTGCGTGGCTACGATCGAGTGACGCCGAAGCCCGGCAAGGCCCGCAAGCGCCCCGCGCCTCGACCGTGGCAGGCGACCGCGCCCGCGCCCGCGACGACGATCCTGACGGCGCGCAAGCATCCGACCGCCGACGGTCAGTTCGTCCTCGGCTGCACCCACGACGGCAAGTC
>JAYTAJ010001243.1:0-2458 GCA_043737575.1 Myxococcales bacterium
GCCTACAAGGCCGACGCGAAGTCGTTCGCCGGCATCGTCAAGAAGCTCGGCGGCTCGTGGCAGGCGGTGTTCGTGCCCGACGCCGCCGATCGGGTCGAGTTGGTCGCGCCCGCGCTGGCGGCGGCGGGGTTCGTCGCGCGGCCGGCGGGGACCAAGAAGGCGGCGGGCGGCCGGCCGATCGTGTTGCTGTCCACCGTCGAGGGCGCGGCCGACGGCTTCGTCCGCGAGGCCGGCCGCTACAGCGACGGCGCGCTGCTCGCGCCCGGCTACTTCCCGGGCGCGACCGACGAGCTCGGCCTCGGGTTCGAGCGCGCGTACCTCGAGTCGACCGGCAAGTCGCCGACCGCGGTCGACGCCTACGCCTACGACGCGGTGCGCGCGATCGCCGCGGTGGTCGCCGACGGCGCGCGCGATCGCGGCGATCTGGCGCGGCGCCTGGCCGGCGCGAAGATCGACGGCGTCACCGGGGCGATCAGCTTCGATGCGTCGCACCGCCGCGCCGACGATGGCGTGCTCTACACCGTCGAGGTCAACAGCGGCAGCGCCGTGATCCGATCGCTGCGCTGACCGTCGTGATAGGAAGGCGGGGTGACCTTCGACCCCGGCAATCGGCTGATCGTGGCGCTCGACGTCCCCGACCTCGCGGCGGCACGCGCGCTGATCGTGCGGGTCGGTGCCACCGCGAGCTGGGTGAAGGTCGGCCTCGAGCTGTTCATCGCCGCTGGCCCCGACGTCGTGACCTGGATGCGCGCCAGCGGTCACCGCGTGATGCTCGACCTCAAGCTCCATGACATTCCCGAGACCGTCGCGCGGGCGATGCGCCAGGCCGCGCACCTCGGCGCCGAGCTGATCACGGTCCACGCCGGCGGCGGCCGCCGCATGCTCGGCGCCGCGGCGTCGGCGACCACTGGCACCGCGGCGCGGGTCCTCGCGGTCACGGTGCTGACCTCGATGGTCGACGACGATCTCGACGACATCGGCGCCCGTGGCCCGGTCGCCGAGCTGGTGCTGCGCCGCGCCGCGCTCGCCGCGTCGGCCGGCTGCCACGGCGTCGTCGCGAGCGCGCAGGAGGCCGCCGCGATTCGCGCGATCGTACCGCCCGACTTCTTGATCGTCACGCCCGGCATCCGCGCGTCGGGCGACGCGATCGGTGATCAGCGGCGGGTCGCGACCGCGACCGAAGCCCGCCGCGCCGGCGCCGATCTGATCGTGGTCGGCCGACCGATCCGCGACGCCGCGGAGCCGCAGCAGGTGGCCCAGGCGATCGCGGTCGAGCTGGCGGGAGGTGCCGCGTGACCTCGACCGATCGCCTCATCTTCGGCGTCGGCCCGGTTCGCGAGCTGGTCAACGCGCGGCCGCGCGCGATCACCGTGCTCTACCTCGCGCGCGAGCGCGCCGAGGCCCGCGGCAAGGATCCGGTGGCGGCGCTCGCCGACGTCGCGCGCGCCGCCGGGGTCATCGTCGAGCTGTTGCCGCTGCGCGAGCTCGATCGCCTCGCGCCGGTCGGATCGCGCCACCAGGGCGCGGTCGCGGTCACGGGCGCGTTCCGCTACGCCGAGCTCGAGTCGCTGGTCGGCCTGGCGGTGGGCGCACCGCCGCTGGTGGTGATCCTCGACGGCGTCCAGGATCCGCACAACCTCGGCGCGATCATCCGCTCGGCGTACCTGTTCGGCGCGTGCGGCGTGGTCATCCCCGAGCACCGCGCCACCGAGGTGACCGGCACCGCGACCAAGTCGTCGGCGGGCGCGACCGAGCTGATCGCGATCGCCCGCGTGCCCAACCTGGTCCGCGCCCTCGAGCGGCTGAAGGAGCTGGGCCTGTGGGCGTGCGCGGTCGCGAGCGCGCCGACCGCGCGGCCGATCGCGTCGATCGATCTTCGCGGCCCGCTCGCGCTCGTCGTCGGCGCCGAGGGCGAGGGCGTCCGTCCGCTGGTCGCGCGCACGTGCGACATGCACGCCGAGATCCCGATGGCCGGCCCCGGCATCGGCTCGCTCAACGCCTCGGTCGCCGCGGGCGTCGCGCTCTACGAGGTCGCGCGCCAGCGCACCGCCGCCGCGAAGTAGCTCGTGGGGCTCGGGTGGAGGCTCCGTCGGGGCTTGCCCCGATGGAGGAGGGGCTGGCCGACAGCCCCTCGAAAACTCAGCCCACTCGTTCCAGGAAGCTCGCCTTCAGGAGCTTCTCGCCGTGGCTGGGGAAGAACGTCAGCGCCGAGCTGCCGAGGATGCGCACGACCTCGCCGTCGCCCCAGGTCGCGTGCCGCACCAGATCGCCCTTGCCGAGCGGATCGGTGCGCAGCCGCGCCCGCTCGATCTTGAGCGCGCGGCCGCGTTGGGCGCGGCGCCGCGCCAGCGACTCGTCAGCGGCGGTGGTCATCGCCTCGGTGCCCGAGGCCGCAGCGCGTCGCGCGGCCAGGACCGCGGCGACCGCGGCGATGCGCGCGGGCGGCGGCTCGGGGCTG
>JAYTAJ010001244.1:0-13036 GCA_043737575.1 Myxococcales bacterium
TGAAGGCGGCGATCCGCGATGACAACCCGGTCGTGTTCATGGAGGGCGAGACCCTGTACGGCCTGACCGGCGAGGTCCCCGACGGCGAGTACGTCCTGCCGATCGGCAAGGGCGACATCAAGCGCGAGGGCCAGCACGTCACGCTGGTCGCGTGGTCGCGCATGGTCCACACCTGCCTCGACGCGGCCAAGGAGCTGGCGAAGGCCGGCATCGAGGCCGAGGTCGTCGATCCGCGCACGCTGCGCCCCCTCGATCACGAGCTGATCACCGCGAGCGTGCAGAAGACCGGGCGCTGCGTGATCGTCGAGGTCGGCTGGCCGGTCGCGGGCTTCGGCGCCGAGGTCGCGTACCAGGTGCAGAAGTACTGCCTCGACGCGCTCGACGCGCCGATCGAGCGCGTGACGTCGGACGACGTGCCGATGCCGTACGCCAAGAACCTCGAGGATCAGGTGCAGCCGCAGGTGGCCGACGTGGTCGCCGCGGTTCGCCGCGTGTTGTACCTGGATTGAGCGAAGGAACCCCCATGGCCCAGATCCTCGGACTCCCCAAGCTGTCCCCGACGATGGAAGAAGGCGTCCTCGTACGCTGGGTGAAGAAGGTCGGCGACAAGGTGTCGCCGGGCGATCTGGTGGCCGAGGTCGAGACCGACAAGGCCAACATGGACTTCAACATCGAGGACGAGGGCGTCCTCCTGCACCTGTTCGTCAAGGAGGGCGACACGGTGAAGCTCGGCGCGCCGGTCGCGATCCTCGGGACCGCGGGCGAGGATGTCAGCGCGCTGATCGCGCAAGGCAGCGGCGCGGCGACGGCGCCGCAAGCCGCGCCCGCGAAGCCCGCGGCGCCGACCACGGCCGCCGAGGCCGCGGTGCCCGTCGGAGAGCAGCCCGCGGTCGCCGCCGCGAAGGGCACGCCGCCGGGTACGGGTACGGGTACGGGTACGGGTACGGATACGGCAACGGGTACGGATACGGCAACGGATACGGCAACGGGTACGGTCACGGATACGGCAACGGGTACGGATACGGCAACGGGTACGGATACGGGTACGGTCACGGCGACGGCGTCGGCGCCGACGCGCGCCGCTGACGGTCGCCTGCTCGCCTCGCCCCTCGCCAAGAGCCTCGCGGTCGAGCTCGGCATCGATCTCCGCACCGTCGTCGGCACCGGCCCGGGCGGCCGCATCGTCGAGCGCGACGTCCACGCCGCCGCCAAAGATCCGGCGCCGCAGCCGCCGCCCGCCGCGACCACCGCGACGCCTCCCGCTGCCACGCCCGCCGAGCCGGCGTCGACCGCGATGGTCCCGGCTCGCTCGGTCGCGATGGCGACGTCCGCCGCCAACGACGGCGGCGACTTCGTCGACGTCCCGGCGTCGAACATGCGCAAGCGGATCGCCGCGCGCCTCACCGAGGCCAAGCGCGACGTGCCGCACTTCTACCTGATGCGGCGCTTCGATCCCGAGCCGCTGCTCGGGTTCCGCAGCCGCTTGAACGCGCTGCTCGGCGATCGCGGCAAGGTGTCGGTCAACGATCTGATCGTCAAGTCGGCCGCGCTCGCGCTGCGCCGCCTGCCCGAGTGCAACGCCGCGTGGATCGGCGACGCGATCCGCCGCTTCCACCACGTCCACCTCGGCATCGCGGTCGCGATCGACGACGGCCTGGTCACGCCGGTCGTGCGCGACGCCGACCTCAAGGGCCTCGGCGTCATCGGCGCCGAGATCGCCGATCTCGCCAAGCGCGCCCGCGAGCGCCACCTGAAGGCCCACGAGATCACCGGCTCGACGTTCACGGTGTCGAACCTGGGCATGTTCAACATCGAGCGCTTCACCGCGATCATCAACCCGCCCGAGGCCGGCATCCTCGCGGTCGGCGGCATCACCGACGAGCCGGTCGTGAAGAACGGCCAGGTCGTCGCCGGCAAGCGCATGACGCTGACCCTGTCGTGCGATCACCGCGTCATCGATGGCGCGCTCGGCGCCCGCTTGCTCGCGCTCATCATCGAGCAGCTCGAGCAGCCGGAGTCGCTGGCGCTATGAGCGCGCAGGCCGCCGTCGCCCAGCCCGCCGCCGATCCCACCGCGCCCCTCGACGTCGTCGTGATCGGCTCGGGCCCCGGCGGCTACGTCGCGGCGATCCGCGCCGCGCAGCTCGGCCTCAAGGTCGCGTGCGTCGAGAAGGCCGAGCTCGGCGGCATCTGCCTCAACTGGGGCTGCATCCCGACCAAGGCCCTGCTCCGCTCGGCCGAGGTCCTCGAGCTGTTCCACCGCGCCAAGGAGTTCGGCCTCGCCGCCGACAACATCCGCGCCGACTTCCCCGCGATCATCAAGCGCAGCCGCGACATCGCCGCGCGGATCTCGAAGGGCGTCGCGTTCCTGCTGAAGAAGAACCAGATCGAGCACGTCGGTGGCACCGCGCGGCTGCTGCCGCGATCGGGTGCGTGGCGGCCGCATCAGGTCCGGGTCGACCTGCCCGACGGCGGCACCCGCATCCTGTCGGCGCGCCACGTCGTGATCGCGACCGGCGCCCGCGCCAAGCCGCTGCCCGGCCTCAGCTTCGACGGCGAGCGCATCATCGAGTACCGCAAGGCGATGACGCTACCGACCCAGCCGAAGTCGCTGATCGTGATCGGCGCCGGCGCGATCGGCGTCGAGTTCGCGTCGTTCTACCGCGCCCTCGGCACCGAGGTGACGATCGTCGAGTACCTGCCGCGGGTCGTCCCCAACGAGGACGTCGAGATCTCGGTCGAGCTCGGCAAGGCCTTCGAGCGCCGCGGCATCGTCTTGAAGCTCGCGCACAAGATCACCCGCGCCGAGAACCTGGGCGAGCGCGCGGTGGTCGTGATCGAGCCGGTCGACGCGACCAAGGGCGGCGCGTCGGAGCTCCACGCCGACGTCGTCCTGTGCGCCGCCGGCATCGCGCCCAACACCGAGGGCCTCGGCCTCGAGCACCACGGCATCAAGTTCCAGAAGGGCTTCATCGAGGTCGACGATCGGCTGTCGTGCGGCGACGGGCTGTGGGCGATCGGCGACGTCATCGGCCGCGGCCTCGCCCACACCGCGTCGGCCGAGGGCGTCCACGTCGCCGAGCAGATCGCCGGGCACCCGACCTTCGCGGTCGACTACACCGCGATCCCGGCGTGTACCTACTGCCACCCCGAGGTCGCGTCGGTCGGGCTCACCGAGGCCAAGGCCCGCGAGCGCGGCATCCCGATCAAGGTCGGCAAGTTCCCGTGGCGTCCGCTCGGCAAGGCGGTCGCGGCCGGCGAGGCGACCGGCTTCGTGAAGGTCATGTGGCACGCCGAGACCGGCGCCCTGGTCGGCGCCCACATGGTCGGCCCCGCGGTGACCGATCTGATCGCGGAGCTGACCCTGGCGAAGACCACCGAGGTCAACGTCGACAGCCTGGTCTACACCGTCCACGCGCACCCGACGTTCGCCGAGGCGATCAAGGAAGCCAGCGAGGACGCGCTGGGCCACGCGATCCATCTCTGAGGGCCACCTCTGGGTCAGTGCTCCCCGACGTGGTCGAGGGTGCCGCTCCAGCCCGGGCGATCCACGGCCACCGCGGGATGCTGGGCGAACCAGCGCATCGACTTCGCGACCTCGGCGACCAGCGGCTCGCGCTCGTTGAGCCACCCGACGCAGAACTCGGCGAGCCCGCGCTGGTCCGACGCGGTCGCCACGTACTGCAGCATGCGGACGACGTCGATGCCATGGCGCAGGCCGACCAGGGTCGCGCGGTACGAGCGCTCCTCCTCGATGGTGCGATCGACGATCGCGGTGCGCATGAACGACAGCGCGCGACCGAGCACGCTGCCGCCGTGGCTGACCGGCAGCTCGTTGGCGCGGGCGAGATCCGGCAGCGCTTGGTTCACGTGGTTGGCGTGGAGCGCGCACGCGCGCAGCGCCGCGGCCGGCGGGCTCGCCGCCAGGCGCCCGGCCTCCCGGGTGCAATGCTCCTCGGCGGAGCGCTCGGTCTGGAACAGCTCGCGCATCAGCGTGGCGCGCAGCCGGGCGAGACGCTTGAGATCGTCGGGATCGCACTCGAGGCGATCGGCGCCTGCGGTCGCGACCCAGGTGCGACAGATCCTCGAGCTCCTCGACCGACTCATGGTCCGATCGATTGCACGGCATGTGCCGCGTATCGATCCCGGGGCGAGCGATCAGCGCTGTGCCGGCGCGCCACACCGAGCGGCGCCGGGCTCGATCGCGATCAGTGGAACGCGGCCTCGAGGTCCTTCTCGACGGAGTCGAAGGTCGTCGCCACGTCGGTCTTGAACTCGTTCCAGCCGGTCTCGGCCTGGGTCGCCGCGTTGTCGACCTTCATCGCGAGCTGATCGCGCTTCACCTGCAGATCGTCCGCGGCGACCTTGGCCTTGGCCTCGGTGCGCGCGCGCAGCTCGGTGAGGCGGGCGTCGAGCTTGGCGAGGCGCGCCTTCAGCTCGGTGGAGTAGTCGGCGCGGGCGCGCGCCAGCTCGGCGCGGGCGCGATCGAGGTCGCCCTGCTCGGCGGCGACGTCCTTCGCCTCGTCGCGAACCTCCTTGGCCTGGTCACGCACCTCTTCACGGGCGTTCTCGACGTTCTTCGCTGCCGACTGCGCGCCGTCATCGGACTTCTTGCACGCCGCACCGCCCACCGCGAGCGCGAGCGATGACAGCAGGACACAGAGCTTGTTGTTCAGCATGGCGTCCACATCCAGCAAGCCCCGCGCCACGTCTCGATGTGAGCTGGCATCCGACGTGAATCCAAGCGCGTCCATGAACGCAATCACCCTGCTCACGGAACAGCACGACGAAGTCGATCAGCTCTTCGCCCAGATCGAAGCGTCCGACGATGCTGACACCAAGGCGACGCTGTTCGAGGAGCTCGCCGACAAGCTCGCCGCCCACGCCAAGATCGAGGAGGCGCAGTTCTACCCCGCCGTCATGGCGAAGCAGACCAAGGACCTGTTGGTCGAGTCGGTCGAGGAGCACCTCGCGATCAAGCGCGTGCTGGCCGATCTGCTCGAGCTCGACCCCGACGACGATCACTTCGACGCCAAGATCTCGGTGCTGAAGGAGCAAGTCACCCACCACGCCCGCGAGGAGGAGGAGAAGGAGCTCTTCCCCAAGGTGAAGAAGCTCCTGAGCAGTGACGACCTCGAGGCGCTCGGCGCCGAGATGTCGCGGCAGTTCGAGGAGCTGCTCGAGGGTGATCCGCGCCTCGCCGTCCCCGGCGAGACTGCGAAGGCCGCGGAGATCTGAGCCCGGCGCGGCTCCCGGTGTGCGCGTGCTGGCGCGCTCACCGTGCGTCGGCGCTACAGCGATCGCGCGAGCGACCGAACGTCAACTCGGCGAAAACGGTGTGATCGCGCACCGCTTTGCCGAGGCATGCTGCGTGCACGCAGCCTGCGGATGGGTGAGCGGTACGACCTGATCTGCTTCTCCCACCTGCGCTGGGACTTCGTCTATCACCGCCTGCAGCACCTGCTGGTCCGCGCCGCGCGCGACCGGCGGGTGTTTTTCGTCGAGGAGCCGGTCTACGACCGCGCTCCCGCGCACCTGTCGATGCGGCGCAGCGTCGAGGGCGTGATCATCGTCCAGCCGACCTTGCCGCGCGGCACCGCGGCCGACGAGGTCTCGACCGAGCTGCGCACGCTGATCGATCACCTCGTCGACCACATGGACCTGTCGCGCTACGTGCTGTGGTTCTCGACGCCGGCGGCGCTGCCCTTCACCCACCACCTCGAGCCGTGCGGCGTGGTCTACGACTGCCTCGACGATCTGGCGCGCTTTCGCGGCACCGCCGCCAGCCCGCCGCAGTCCGAGCTGCGGCTGCTCGGCGCCGCCGACGTCGTCTTCACCGGCGGCCACAGCCTGCGCCAGGCGACCAGCGATCATCACTCCAACGTCCACGCGTTCCCCAGCCCGATCGAGGTCGCGCACTTCGCCCGGGCGCGGCAGCCGCTGGCGGTCCCCGCCGATCAGGCCGCGATCGTCGGCCCGCGGATCGGCTTCGTCGGCGCCATCGACGAGCGCGTCGATCTCGAGCTCCTGGACGCGGTCGCGGCGCTGCGGCCCGATCACCAGCTCGTGATGCTCGGCGCGATCGCGACCTCGGTCTCCGACCGGATCCCGCGCCGCGCGAACCTGCACTGGCTCGGGGTCAAGACCTACGGCGAGGTGCCGCAGTACCTCGCCGGCTGGCACTGCGCGATGCTGCCGCTCGCGCGCAACGACGCGACCCGCTTCCTCGGGCCAAGCGCCGCCGCCGAGTACCTCGCCGCCGGACGCGCGGTGGTGTCGACCTCGGTCGACGACGTCGTCGAACCCTATCGCGATCTCGGCCTGGTCCACATCGCCGACGGCGCCGCCGCGTTCAGCCGCGCGATCGACGTCGCGCTGACCGAGGACGCGACCCAGCGGCAGCACCACGCCGATCGCTGGCTGGCGGAGCAGTCGTGGGATCAGACCTGGCGCGAGATGCAGCGCGTGGTCGATCGCGCGATCGCGATGCGCGCCGCCTTCGACGACGCACCGCGGTCCCGTCGCCCGAGCGAGCGCCACGACAGCGCCGCCGCGCTCTGCTGAACCATCACGCACGTCGACGCGACGACGCTCCGGACGACACGAGGTCTCCCGGAGCTTCGCCGCGCCTACGCACGTTGCTTTCACGCGCCGCGCGAGCGGTCGCGTGGCTCGGGCCGATCGCTGTCGCGATCGATCCGACCGGTCTCGCGATCGTTGACCGACTCCTCGGGGACGCGATCGCTGGCCTCGCCCTCGCCCTCGTCGTCGCTCAGCTCATCCTCGCCCGTGGTCGGGTTGCGAACACCCTCGAGCTCATCCTCCCCCATCTCCTTGCCGCTGCCGCCCTGATCGCGGTTGGGAGTGCGCGTGCTCTGGTTCTTGCCCGGAGTAGTCATCGTTGGCTCCTTTGAGTTGACCGTCCCGAGGAGGACGGCATGGCTCCATGTGGTTGCACAGGCGATGCCACCCGACGTCGGCGATTCAGGCGGTTGCCGCGGCCCGCGGCGAGCGCCGATGTCGCGGTGTGCGCTTGGTCGTGCGCGCGGCGGCGGCCTTCCGCGGTGCCGCCTCGAGGCTGGCGCGCAACGACGCCATCAGATCGACGACCTTGGGCTGCTTGTCGGCGGCGGCCTTGCGCTTGCCGGTCGCGGGCAAGGTCGGCGCGTGGGCCGCGATCGCCTTCCGCATCGCGAGGTCGGCCTCGTCCTCGAACCGACTGGCGTCGAAGGCCGGCCGCCGCAGCTGCTCGACCAGCATGCGCGCCAGATCTTTCTCGGCGGCGCTCATGCGGCCGGCCTCGCCGTGGGGCACGTCGTCCTCGGTGTGGACCTCGTCGGCGTGATGCAGCGTGTGCATCGTCAGCCCCTGCTCGGTCGCGCGCACCGCGACCAGGTAGCTCTTGCCGCGCGCGAGCTGGGTGCCGATCCCGACGACGTCGAGCTCGCGCAAGGTCGCGGCGAACAGGTGGTACGCGTGATCGCCGCCCTTGCCGGGCGCCAGAAAGTACGCGTTGTCGAAGTAGATCGCGTCGAGGGTCTCGCGCGGCACGAACTCGATCAGATCGATGCGGCCGGTGGTCTTCGGCGCGACCGCCTTGGCCTCCTCGGCCGACATCACGACCGCGCCGTCGTCGCCCTCGTAGGCGCGCGCCAGCTCGTCGTCCTCGATCGGGATGCCCTCCTCCTCGCAGACGTACTGCCGCTTGACCCGCGAGCCGTCCTTGGCGTGGACCAGGTGATACGAGATGCGGCCCTCGCTGCGCCGCGTCGCGTGGAGCCCGACCGGGATCGCGACCAGGCCGAGCGACAAGGTCGCCGACGACAGCGCGCGCCCCATCAGACCGGGCCCGTCTTCATCGGCGCCTTGCCCGCCTCTTCCGCCGCCCGCAGGCCCGGGCCCTCGGGCCCGTCGATCGCCGCCGCCGCCGCGCGCGCCGCGGGCTCGACCCGATCGTCGTCGATGAAGTCGCGGACGTGCTCGTTGTACGACCGCGCGGCGCGCCGATCGCCCTCGCCCTGATTCGCGCTCTGCCCGTCGGAGCCGCTGACGATCTCGGCGTCCTGCACGTCGCCCTGCCGACGCTTCGCCAAGAGGCGCGACACCAGGCAGTGCCCGCTGACGCCGCGCCCGATCAGCGCGAGCCCCGCGGCCGCGACCGCGGCACCGACGATCATGCCGCTGCGGCGCGGACCGACCAGCGAGGCCGCGACGCCGAGGCCCGCGGCAGCCAGGCCGACGCCGACGCTGATGTAGCGCTCGACGGTCGGAACGTTCACGCCCTCGAGGCGGCTGCGGATCTGCTCACTGGTGTCGTTGTCCATGATGTCTCTCCTGCGATCGTTGTGTGGCGTCGTGGCGATGCAAGTGACGCACCCTGTCCACGGCGCGGCGATCACCGCGCCTTCACGCGCTTGGCCGCCGGCGGCCCGGGCCCGGGCGCTCGGTGAGCGTCAGCGCTCGCCGCGATCTCGCGGGACGACGTCGGGTGACGGCACCTCCGTTGCACGCGCCAGGATCATGCCGCGCAAGACCGTCCGCGCGCCCGTGCGAGCGAATCGCAGCCTGTCGACCTATCGCGGCAAGCGCGACTTCGCCAAGACCGCGGAGCCGAGCGGCGCCGACGACGCGTCGACCACCGGCCACGGCTACGTGATCCAGATGCACGCCGCGTCGCACCTGCACTACGACTTCCGGCTCGAGCTCGACGGCGTGCTGCTGAGCTGGGCGGTGCCGAAAGGCCCGAGCCTCAAGCCGGCGACGCGACGCCTGGCGATGCGCACCGAGGATCATCCGCTCGGCTACGCCGGCTTCGAGGGCATCATTCCCGCGGGCGAGTATGGCGGCGGCGCAGTGGTGGTGTGGGATCGCGGGACCTGGACGCCCGACGACGATCCCCGCGCCGGCCTCGCGAAGGGTCGGCTGACGTTCACGCTCCACGGCGAGAAGCTGCGCGGCCGCTGGCACCTGGTGCGCACCCGCGCGGCGGGCAAGGGCGAGCCGTGGCTCTTGTTCAAGGGCGGCGACGACGAGGCCGACGCCAAGCGCGACATCGTCGCCGAGCGTCCCGACAGCGTGATCAGCGGCCGCACCGTCGCGCAGGTCGCGGCCGATGCCGACAACGTCTGGCATGCGAATCGCGCGAAGCAAGACGAGGCGGCGCCGCGGGCCGAGCCAGCGTCGCTGTCGGAGCTGCTGCGCGCGCTGCCGATCGACTTCCCGCTCACCAACCTCGACAAGGTGCTCTACCCCGAGCAAGGCCTCACCAAGGGCGCGGTCATCGCGTACCTCGCGGTCATCGCCGACGTGATGCTGCCGCACGTCGGCGGCCGGCCGCTGACCCTGGTGCGCTGCCCCAACGGCCGCGGCAAGCCGTGCTTCTTCCAGAAGCACCTCGGCGCGGGCGCGCCGCCGTCGATCGGCACCGTCGACATCCTCGGCGACGACGGCCTCGAGCACTACATGCGGGTCGACGATCGCGCCGGGCTGATCGGCGCGGCGCAGCTCGGCTCGCTCGAGCTCCACACCTGGGCGTGTCGCGCCGACAAGCTCGAGCGCCCCGATCGCCTGGTGCTGGATCTCGATCCCGACGAGGCGCTGCCCTGGGCGCGCGTGGTCGACGCCGCGATCGCCCTGCGCGATCGCCTCGCCGCGCTCGGCCTCGACAGCTTCGTCACCACGACCGGCGGCAAGGGCCTCCACGTCGTGGCGCCGCTCGATCGCCGCCACGACTGGGACGAGCACAGGGCGTTCGCGCGCGCGGTCGCGACGCAGCTCCAGGCCGCCGCCCCCGATCGCTACGTCGTCAACGCTGGCAAGGCCCAGCGCCGCGGCAAGATCTTCGTCGACTACCTGCGCAACGGCCGCGGCGCGACGTTCATCGCGCCGTACTCGATGCGAGCGCGGCCGGGCGCGCCGGTCGCGACGCCGCTCGCGTGGGATGAGCTCGCGACCATCGTCCCCGCCGAGCTCACGATCGTCACCGTCCCCGCCCGGGTCGGCGCCCGCGCCCGCGATCCATGGGCCGCGCTGCCCGGGCTGCGCCAGTCGATCACCGCTGCGGCGTGGCGCGGTGTCGGCGGCCGACCGCGCTGAGCGCGATCAGCGCGCAGCCGACTTGTCTCACAGAGGCACTTCGGTCGCTGCGCTCCCTCAGTGATGCCCGGGGCCGTGGGGGTGGTCGTGGCACTTCTCCTTGTGGTGCTTGCCGCCGCGGTCGTGGCAGTGCTCGTGCCGATGCTTGTCGGGGTGAGCGGACGACTGCTGGTGGCGGTGGCCGGGGCGGGTCCGGACGAGGCAGCCTCCGACCAGGAGGGCGATGGCGGCGACGAAGGCGAGTTTCATCTCGAGTGAGTCGCCGGTCGCGCCGCGATCGTCGCAGCTTTCGTCAGGCCCGCGCGGCGTTGGCGACGATCGCGGGCACCAGCTCGTCCCACACGCCAGGCGGCATGTGGTGACCCATGCCCTCGACGACGTGGAGCCGCGCGCCTGGGATGGCGCGCGCGGTGGCGCGGCCGGCCGAGACCGGGATCAGGGGATCGTCGGAGCCGTGGAAGATCAAGGTCGGCGTCCGCACCGCGGCGAGGCGCGCCGTGCGATCGCCCGACGCGCACAGCGCGGCGAAGTGGCGGCAGAAGCCGCGCGGCGACGGCTTGCGCTCGAACGCGAGGCGGCCGAGGCGACGCAGCATGTCCTCGTCGGACGCGAACCGCGGCCCGCCGATGGTCTTGAACAGCCGCACCGCGTACTCGCCGGACTCGTCGGCGGTGCGCGGCGCCTTGCCGAGCAGCGCCGTCATCGCCGACGGCCGGGTCTGGATCGCGTAGCGGCGCGCGCCCGGGGTCGACATGATCGACGTCAGCGACGCGATCCGGGTCGGATGCTCGATCGCGAGGTGCTGCGCGATCATGCCGCCCATCGACGCGCCGACGACGTGGGCGCGATCCCAGCCGAGGTGATCGAGCAGGCCGACGACGTCGGTCGCCATGTCCGACAGCGTGTACGGCGCGCCGACCGACAGGCCGAGCAGGTGCCGCGCCATCGTGCGGCCGGGCCGCGGCACCGGCAGGTGATCGAGCCGCGTCGACTGGCCGATGTCGCGGTGATCGAAGCGCGCGAGGCTGAAGCCGGCGTCGACCAGCCGGGCGCACAGCCGCTCGTCCCAGAAGATGCGCTGGCTGCCGATGCCCATGATCAGCAGCAGGCGCCGCGGGCCGTCGCCGATCCGATCGTACGCGAGCTCGACGTCGCCGCAGCGGGCGCGGCCTTCGATCGGCGCGACCGTCACGGCGTCGACGCGGGCGCCGGATCGACCGCGCCGCCCATCGGCTTGAGCGGGATGATGTCGGGATCGTCGTCGGGCGGCTTCACGACCGGCACGTCGGGCGGTGGCGTCACGGCGCTCCCGCTGCCGCTGCCCGTGCCATCGCGTGGCGGCTTGCGTCCGGTGTTGCTGCCCTTGCTGCTGCCACCGCCCGGGATCGTCGCCGGACCGTCGCTCGAGCCCTTGCCGGGATCGCGATGCCCGGGCCGCGACCTCTGCGGCACGACCTCGACCGCGTCGGGCACCACGCCGCCCGCGGCGACGCCGTCGACCTTCTTCAGCTCGCCCTTGTACGCGACGTCCTCGATCGGGATCAGCTCGATCATCTTGCCGCCGTAGCCCGCGAGCTTCAGCGTGTAGCGCCGCGGCTCGCGCGAGCTCGGCAGCTCGAAGTCGAACGGCGTGTTGCCGACGACCTCCTTGCGCGTCATGTCGTAGATCTCGGCGCCCTGCGGCACGCTGTCGATCACGATCGTCACCCGGGCCGGGACGTCGACGGCCGGCACCACCACCGCGGCCGAGCCGCTCGATCCAGTCCCGGTCGTCGATCCGCTGGTCGGCGGCGCCGCGTCGTCGGGCTTGTCCTTGCCGCCGAACGCGACGAAGCCGATCGCGCCGAGCGCGGCGCACGCGACGACCGCGCCGAGGATCAGCGGCAGCTTCGACTTCGGCGCCGACGGCAGCGGCTCGTCCTCGGTCGGCACCGACACGCTGCCCTTCCACTCGGTCCGGGCCGGGCCGACGCCAGGCGCGGGCGTGCGCGGCGCCGCCGACGACACCCGCGGAACCCTGGGCTCGAGCACCGGCTGGGCGTCCTCGCCATGGAGCGCGCGGATCGCGTTCGCCATCTCGTCGATGGTCTCCCACCGCTCGGCCCGGCTCTTGGCCAGCGCCTTGTGGATGATCTGCTCGATCTCGGGCGGCGCGCCGATCTCCGCGAGGCCCTGCGCGCCGATCGTCGGCGGCGGCTCGGTGAGGTGCAGGCTCAGGATGCCCATGAAGTTCTCGGCCTCGAACGGCACCTTGCCGGTGCACAGCTGGAACAGGATGCAGCCCATCGCATAGACGTCGACGCGGTGATCGACGTTCTCGCCGCGCGCCTGCTCGGGCGACATGTACTCGGGCGTCCCGAACAGCATGCCCGTCTTGGTCAGCTTGCGACCTCCCTCGTCGACCTCAGTCAGCTTCGCGATGCCGAAGTCGAGGAGCTTCACGAAGTCGGGCTCGCCGAGAAAGTCGATCAGGTAGACATTCTCGGGCTTGAGATCGCGGTGGATGATGCCGTGCGAGTGCGCGGCGACGAGCGCGCTGCAGATCTGCAGGAAGATTTTCTTCGACCGCACCCACGGCAGCAGCTCGCCCGCGAGCCGGGCACGCGCGACCTCCTCGTGGAGATCGTGGCCCTTGAGCAGCTCCATCGCGAAGAACACGAGCCCATCGGATGTGGTCCCGAAGTCGCTGATGTCGATCACGTTCTCGTGCCGAATGCGCGAGGCGGACTTCGCCTCCTGCATGAACCGCTCGACGAGGTCCGGCTTGCGCGAGAACTCGCTGTGCAGAATCTTCAGCGCGACCTGCTTGTCGAGCAGGTTGTGGGTCGCGAGGTAGACGGCGCCCATGCCGCCCTCGCCGAGCTTCTTCTGGATCCGGCGAGGGTGTCGAGCAACCACCCGACGTCGTACCTGCCACCGTCCGTCGATCCCCTGATCGGCCA
>JAYTAJ010001245.1:0-13029 GCA_043737575.1 Myxococcales bacterium
CGCCGCAGTCGCGGCAGCGGCCGCGCAGCCACAGGTAGCTGAGCATCGGCACGTTGTCGTACCAGCGCACCGGCTTGCCGCAGGCGCCGCAGTGCGAGCCCGGCGTGACGACCGAGCGGCCGTTGGGGTGCTGGTCGGTCGGCGGCCAGCGATAGATGCAGACGTTGGCGAACGAGCCCCACAGCGTCCCGAACAGGAAGGCGAACGCCAGCGCGGCCGGGCTGCGGGCCAGGGCCTCGAGAGGCGACGTCTCCATCGACGACAACGTAGCACTGCCTGCGCAGGGTTGACCCTCCGCGCGGCGGACGCTATCTACGGTCATGCGCCTGCGCGCCTGGTTGCTCGTCGGGATCGTCGCCGCTGGCTGCGGTGGCGGCGGCACGTCGGATCGCGAGCTGCCGGGGCTGGTCACCGCGACCGCGACCGCGCCGCGGCCGATCGACACCGGCAAGGCCGCCCGCGACGGCGGCGAGCTGGCGCGCGCGGTGGCGCAGCCGTGGCGGATCGCGGCCGCCGCGCTCGGCGATCACCGCCTCACGATCGACAGCACCGTCGTGGTGAAGGACGGCGCCACCGTGCTCGAGCAGCTCGGCGACCAGGTCGTGATCGAGTCGGCCAAGGGCGGCGACTACCGCGCGACGACGGTCAACACCGCCGACTACGGCCGCGAGGTGATCGCGCTCGCCGGCCGGCTGTACCTGCGGCCGCGCTACGCGCTGTGGCACGGCCGCGGCCTCGAGGCCGAGGACGAGGCCGACGCGATCCGCGATCAGCTGGCCGCGGTGCTCGGCGACTACCTCGACCTGTGCGCGCGCGGCCTCGAGGTCAGCGACCAGGGCGCGGTCCAGGCCGCGGGCCGGCCCGCGCACCGCATCGAGCTGCGGCTGGCGCCGCGCGCGGCCGCGGTCGGGCCTGCGGCGGTGCGGCAGCGGGCGTGGCGCGACACCGTCGTCGTGAAGGCGCTGCGCGGCGAGGTCACGCTCGACGACGAGCTCGGCGTCGCGCTGGCCGCGACCCTCGCCGCCGAGGTCAGCTTCGTGCGCGACGGCAAGCCGCTGACGATGACGGTCGCGGTCACCCACGCGGTCGAGGCGATCGCCGCGCCGACCCTCGAGCCGCCGCCGACCGCGACCACCGTCGCGACGCCCGAGCGATCGCGCGAGGTCGACGACCGCAACGCGCTGCTGCAGGGCATCGAGCCGCCGCAGGGCAAGGCCGCCGCGATCGACGTGCCCGAGCCCGCGCCTGCCGCGCCCGCCGCGCCCGCGCCCACGAAGGGCACGCCGCCACAATGACCGATCTGACCCTGCGGCGCGACTACCTGATCGGCCACCGCCGCCTCGCGCTCGGCCGCGCCCTCGCCGCGTCGGTCGCCAGCCTCGTCCCGATCCCGTTCCTCGACAACTGGCTGCGCGAGGCGATCCTCGGCCGCGCCTATCGCCGCATCGCCGCCAGCTACCAGATCGATCTCGACGACACCGCGGTGAAGAACCTCGTGCATGGCCGGTCGAAGCCGGCGTCGTGGATCGAGCTGACGTCGAGCGCGCTGATGGTGCGGCTGGCGTCGGCGACCTGGCAGCGCTTCATGCTCGCCGTCACCGCGCTGCGCCGCGCCCAGTTTGCGTCGCGCACCTTCGCCGGGCTGACGCTGTTCGATCACTACTGCGCGCGGGTCCACACCGGCCTCGGCCTCGACGGGCCGCGCGCCCTCGCGATCGCCGACACCATCTCGGCGACCCTGGCGACCACGCCCGGCGGGCTGGCGTTCGAGCCGTTCCGTCGCGGCGCGCTGGCCGCGGCGCGGACCGTCGCCAAGGCGCCCCTCGAGCTGGCCGATCTGGCGTCGGGCGGACGGGTGCGCCGCATGCTCGCCAAGGGCAAGGACGTCACCGAGGCCGAGGTCGTCGAGGACGTCGACGCGCTGGTCGATCGCGAGCTGGCCGACGAGCAGGGCTGGCTCAGCCGCACCGTCGCCGCGATCGAGCTGCAGCTCACCGCCGACGGCAACCCGTTCATCGAGACCGCGATCGATCGGTTCGACGCCGCGTGGAAGGCGCGGCAGTGAGCTCCGACGAGCGCGCGCTCTTGCGCGAGGCCCGACGCGTCGTCGTGAAGATCGGCAGCCGCCTGCTCGCCGAGAGCCCGGCCGGTCGGCCCGCGGCGATCGCCGATCAGGTCGCGCTGCTCGCGGCCCGCGGCGTCGAGGTGATCGTGGTGTCGTCGGGCGCGATCGCGATGGGCGTGAAGGCGCTGCGCCTGGCGTCGCGTCCCCACGATCTGCCCGGGCTGCAGGCCGCCGCCGCGGTCGGCCAGAGCCGGCTGATGCAGCACTGGGAGCACGCGTTCGCGCCCCACGATCGCCTGATCGGCCAGGTGCTCTTGACCCACGACGATCTCGGCGATCGCGGCCGGTTCCTGTCGGCGCGGCTCACCCTGCGCGCGCTGCTCGATCGCCAGGTCGTGCCGATCATCAACGAGAACGACACCGTCGCCGTCGAGGAGATCAAGTTCGGCGACAACGATCAGCTCGCCGCGCTGGTGACCAGCCTGGTGTCGGCCGACGCGCTGGTGATCCTCACCGACGTCGACGGCGTGTGGGACCAGCACGGCGTGCGCATCCCGATCGTGCGCGACCTCGAGCGCGAGGCCGCGCCGGTCGCGGGTGACAGCCGCGGCGACGGCGTCGGCTCGGGCGGCATGGCGTCGAAGGTGAAGTCGGCGCGCATGGCGATCCGCCTCGGCGTGCCGTGCGTGATCGCGCCCGGCCGCGCACCCAACGTGCTGCTCGACGTGCTCGGCGGCGCCGACGTCGGCACGCTGTTCCTCGCCAGCGGCGCGGTCAGCCGCCGCAAGCACTGGATCGCCTACGGCGCCAAGCCGGCCGGTCGGGTGACGATCGACGACGGCGCGCGCCGCGCGCTGACCGACGCCGGCCGCAGCCTCCTGCCGAAAGGCATCACCGCGATCGACGGCGAGTTCGGCGCGGGGGACACCGTGAGCGTGGTCGCCGTCGACGGCACCGAGGTCGCGCGCGGCCTCGCCGCCTACGGCGCCGCCGACCTCCGCCGGATCCGGGGCTTGCATTCGACCGACATCGAGGCGACGCTCGGTTATCGGACCCTCGACGAGGCGATCCATCGAGATGACCTGGCGTTGCTGTGAATTCTGCTGCTGATCTGCGGGCCCTGGCCACCGCCGCCCGCGCCGCGAGCCGCGTCGTCGCCAAGGCCAGCACCGCCCAGCGCCGCGCCGCGCTCGACGCGATCGCGCGCGCGGTCCGCGATCGCGCGCCCGCGATCCTCGCCGCCAACCGCGCCGATCTCGCCGCCGCGGCCGATCGCCACCTCGCCGCCGCGATGATGGATCGGCTGCGCCTCGACGATGCCCGCCTCGAGGCGATCGCCCGCGCCGTCGATGACATCGCCGCGCAGCCCGAGCTGGTCGGCCGCCTCGAGCGCGAGGAGGTCCGCCCCAACGGCCTGCGCATCGCCCGCATGCGCATCCCGCTCGGCGTGATCGCGATCATCTACGAGGCGCGGCCCAACGTCACCGTCGACGCCGCGGCGCTGTGCCTCAAGGCCGGCAACGCCTGCATCCTGCGCGGCGGCTCCGAGGCGTTCCACTCCAACCAGGCGCTCGGCGCCGCGGTCGCGGCCGGGCTCGCCGAGGCCGGGCTGCCCGCCGCCGCGGTGACGATCGTCCCCACGACCGATCGCGACGCGATCCGCACGCTGGTCGCGCTCGACGATCTGATCGATCTCGCGATCCCGCGCGGCGGCGAGGCGCTGATCCGCTTCGTCGCCGAGCACGCCCGGGTCCCGGTCATCAAGCACTACAAGGGCGTCTGCCACCTCTACGTCCACGCCGCCGCCGACACCGCGATGGCGCTCGCGATCGCCGAGAACGCCAAGGCGTCGCGGCCCGGCGTCTGCAACGCCGTCGAGACCATCCTGGTCGATCGCGCGATCGCCGACGACTTCGTGCCGCGGCTGTGCGCGCGCCTGGCCGCGGCCGCGGTCGCGATCCGCGGAGACGCCGACGTCGTGCGCCTCGGTGGCCCGACGATCGCCCTTGCGACCGACGCCGACTGGGACGCCGAGTACCTCGATCTGATCGTCGCGGTCCGCGTCGTCGACGATCTCGACGCCGCGATCGCCCACATCGAGCGCCACGGCTCCGATCACACCGAGAGCATCATCACCGCCGACGCCAGCGCCGCCGAGCGCTTCCTCACCGAGGTCGGCTCGTCGACCGTGATGCACAACGCGTCGACCCGCTTCGCCGACGGCGGCGAGCTCGGCCTCGGCGCCGAGATCGGGATCTCGACCACGCGGCTCCACGCCTACGGCCCGATGGGCGCCGAGGGCCTCACCACCAGCAAGTTCATCGTCCGCGGCACGGGGCAGATCCGTCCTTGACCTCGCGGCAGAACCAGGACAAACACCGATGACCGCAACGCAATGACCGATCGCACCATGAAGCCTCGCTCCGATACCGATCCCGATCCCCGCCCGGCCCGCGCCAAGGACGACGTCGAGGTGCCGGCCATCCCGCGCACCGACGACGCCGGTCTCGACGACGCCATGCGCGCGCTGCAGTTCGCGCTCGACAAGAAGGCGCTCGAGCCGATGCTGCTCGACGTCCGCGGCCTGTGCAGCTACTGCAACTACCAGCTGGTGGTCAGCGGCCGCTCCGATCGCCAGGTCGACGCGATCGCCGAGGGCATCATCATCGGCCTGAAGGGCGAGGGCATCCGCGCGCTGTCGCACGAGGGCAAGCGCTCGGGTCAGTGGGCGCTGCTCGACTTCGGCGACCTGGTGGTCCACGTCTTCCACCACCCGGCACGCGAGCACTACGACCTCGAGGGCCTGTGGATCGACGCGCCGCGAGTCCCGATCGAGGTGCCGGCCGACGCGCGGGTCGCCGCCGACGAGTACTGATTGAAGATCACCGTCGCGACGGTCGGGCGCCTCAAGGAAGACTACCTGCGCGCCGCCGAGGACGAGTACCGCAAGCGGCTGCGCGCCTACTGCACGCTCGACGTGACCGAGCACAAGACCACCGAGGCGCTGCTCGCCGCGGTGCCCGCGACCGCGCACCTCTACGCCTTCGACGAGCGCGGCGACGCGCTGTCGAGCCTCGAGCTCGCCAACGGGATCCTCGCGCGCGAGGCCAGCCACGGCGGTGGCGCGCCGCTGTGGTTCGCGATCGGCGGCGCCGACGGGCTCGGCGACGAGCTGCGCGCGCGCGCGACACGCCTGCTCGCGTTCGGTCGCCTGACCATCGCGCACCGCCTGGTGCGGGTCCTCGTCCTCGAGCAGCTCTACCGTGGCTTCCGCATCGTCCGCGGCGAGCCGTACCACCGCGAGTAGCGTGGCTAACGCGAAACCCACTTGAGTTGACCCGTCTCGCTCGGTCCTGCGCCCGGGGGCTGCGTTGCGCCCTCCGGTACTCGCCTCCTTTGCCCCAGCAAAGTCGGGTCCGTTCCTCGGTCGCGCCTTGCCCGCGGGCACATGCCCTTCGCGATCCGTGGATCACCTCAAGTGGGCTTCGCGTTAGCGGCCGGCCTTGGTCGCGCGATCGATCTCGCGCTTGTCGTCCTGCGCGCGCTTGGTCTGGCGCTTGTCGTGGACCTTCTTGTTGGTGCACAGCGCCAGCTCGATCTTGACCTTGCCGTCCTTCCAGTAGAGCGACAGCGGGATCAGCGTGAAGCCGCGCTCGCGGGTCCGCGCCGACAGCTTGGTGAGCTCGCTCTTGTGCAGCAGCAGCTTGCGCACCCGATCGACCACGTGGTTCTGGCGGTTGGCCCACGGGTACTCGTTGATCTGCAGGCTGTGGACCCAGGCCTCGCCCCTGCGGATCTCGGCCCAGCCGTCGGAGATGGTGACCTTGGCGTCGCGCAAGGACTTCACCTCGGAGCCGACCAGCACGATGCCCGCCTCGACGCGCTCGTGGATGACGAAGTCGTGCCCGACCTTGCGGTTCTGGGCGATGAACTTCTGCGCCGCGGTGCGGGCGTCGGCCATAGCGGGTCTTTCTAACCCGGATCGGGCCCGGCCGCATCCTGCGCGGGCACGGCGGTCGGCGCCGGTGGCAGGCGAACGCCGCGATCGTGCGCAACCGCGGCACCGACGTGTCGATAGCGCCCCATGCTGCAAACCGAATCCGCGCTGTCCCTCCTGTTCGTGCCGCACTGCCCCGCCTGCGACGAGCGTCTCCCCGCCCCGGCGCCGCTGTGCCCGCCGTGCGCGGTCAGCCTCGACGAGCTGGGCCCGGCCTGCCCGCGCTGCGCCGAGCCCCAGTCCGCCGCGCCGGCCGCGATCTGCGCGCGGTGCCGGACCACCGACGCGCCGCTCGAGATGATGGTGGTGCCGTGGCGCTACGGCGGCGAGCTGGCCCGGGCGCTGCGGCGCATGAAGTTCTCGCGCCGCCCCGATCTGGCGCGCGATCTCGCCGCGCTGTACGCGCCGTTCTTCGCCGCCGCGGTCACCCATGGCGCGATCGATCTGATCGTGCCAGTGCCGCTGCACTGGCGCCGCCTCGGCGGTCGCGGCTTCAACCAGGCCGACGCGATCGCGCGCCACGGCCGCCGCGCCGCCGCCGTCACCACCCGCGTCGACGGCCTGGCGCTGCGCCGGATCCGCTCGACGCCGCCCCAGACCAGCCTCGACGGTGACGCCCGCCGCGCCAACGTCGTCGGGGCGTTCGCGGTGCCGCGCCACCGGCTCCGCCGCGTCGTCGGCAAGCGCATCTTGCTGGTCGACGACGTGGTCGCGACCGGGGCGACGATGGCCGCGGCCGCGCACGCGCTCCGCGCCGCGGGCGCCGCCGCCGTGATCGGCTTCGCGGTCGCCCGGGCCTAGGCGAGCTGCCACCCAGACCCGGACTTCGACCGGCGCTCGCCCTTCGGGCTCACTGCCGTTCGAAGATGATGAACTCGACGCGGTCGTTGATCTGATCGGCGCCCTTCGCGTTCCTCGGCACCAGCGGCCGCTTCGATCCGATGCCCTTGGCGTCGAGACGCTCGGGCTCGACGCCCCAGCTCACCAGCCAGGTGCGGATCTCGTCGGCGCGCCTGTCGCTCAGCGCCTGATCACCGCCGTTGCGCGGGTGGACGTGGACGGTGATGCGGACGCGCTTGATCTTGCGATCGGCGCGCATCGTCGCCCCGATCTGCCCGAGGGTCTTGCTGGCGTTCTTGGTGAACTTGGTCGTCACGCCCTGGAACGTGATCGGCTCGAGCACCTCGATGCGATCCGGCATGACCATGATGACCGAGTCGCCCTTGTCCGGGCAGCCGTCCTCGTCGGCGTTGCCGTTGATGGTCTCGGCCTCCATCGCGCACTGATCGAGCACGTCGGGCACGCCGTCCTGATCGTTGTCCGGCTCCTCACAGCCGTCGCCGTCCTCGAAGCCGTCCTTGTCCTCGGCCTCCGACGGGCACTTGTCGTCCATGTCCGGCACGCCGTCGGTGTCGTTGTCGGCGTCGACGCAGCCGTCGCCGTCCTCGAAGCCGTCCTTGTCCTCGGGCTGGCTCGGGCACTTGTCGTCGGCGTCGAGGCTGCCGTCGTTGTCGTTGTCGGCCTCGGGGCAGCCGTCGGCGTCCTCGAAGTCGTCGCGATCCTCGGCGTCGAGCTTGCACAGATCGTCGGCGTTGACGATGTCGTCGCCGTCGTCGTCACCGACGTCGCGCGGCGGCGGCGGGATGTACGGGTGCAGCTCGTCGTCCTGCTTGGCCTTCGGCGACACCGTCAGCATGAAGAAGCCGCGCACCATCGGCGCGCCGACGCCGTTCATGAGGCCGCGGCCGCCGCCCAGCGCGATCGACGCGCTCTGGCCGAGGCGGTAGCGCAGGCCCAGCGCCGCCTCGAGCGGGCGCGCCGACTTCGGATCGTCACCGCCGGCGAGGCCAAACTCGCCGAACAGCTCGCCGATCACCCACATCTTCTCGAGCGCACGGAACGACGCGCCCGCGCCGTAGACCGCCGCGTTGCCCTGGGTCAGCTTGGAGAACTCGGCCTTGCCGCGGCCGAGGAAGCCGGCGTTGAGCGCGAGCGTGACTCGCTTGCCCGCGGCGACGCCGAGCAGCAATCGGCCCTGGCCGCTCGCGGTGCGCCCGCCCGCGAACTGATCATCCTTGCCGGTCGGGATCGTGCCCTCGACGGCGAGCGCCAGGCCGAGCTTCGGCGAGCTCACCAGCCCGAGCTTCGCGCCGATCGCGACGTCGCCGATCGCCATGCCCGACGCCGGCTTCAGGCCGTAGATGTCGCTCGTCTCGCCGCTCTGCTGCATCACCGGCAGGCGCGCGCCGAGCTCGAGGCGATCGAGCACCGCGTACGCGAAGCCGAGCTCGAACTGGGTCCGAGCGCTGACCAGCGCGGTCTCGTCCATGCCGTCCTTCGCGGTGAGCGCGCTGACCGCGTGGTTCACCGACAGGCCGACCGCCCACGCGCCGCGCATCGATCTGCGGCGTCTCGACCGCGAACATCGCGGTCTCGGTCGCCGGTGTGACGTGGAACGTGCCGAGCTCGATCTCGCGGCTGACCTGGGCCTGCGCCGTGGTCGCCGCGCCGATCACCGCCAGCGCGATCGCGAGCCCGGCCAGCGCCGCACCCGCGCGCCGCCGCCGCACCAGGCCGAGGCCGAGCGCGCCGAGCACCAGCACCAGCCAGCCACCGCGGCCACCGCCGCTGTCGCAGCCGACGCCGCCGCCGACGTCGACCTCGACGCCGGTCAGATCGATCGTCACGGTGTCGTGAGCGAGCTCGTCGTCATCGAGGAAGACGTTGACGGTCACCGTCAGATCGCCGGCCGCCTTGGCGACGAGCTCGAGGTCGTACAGCGCGGTCACGCTGGGCGCGATCTCGGTCGCGACCGTGCCGACCAGGTTCGCGGTGTCGGTGCTGTCGTCCAGCTCGAGGCGGATGCGGAAGGTCTCGGTCGTCGTCGGATTGGCCGCCTGGATGCCGGCCGCGATGATCTCGGTGAGCCGGACCGGCACGCCGACCGCGATGCGAGCCCGGGTCGCGAGGCTATCGGGCGCGATCGTCACCGGTCGCGCGATGCCGCGTCCCGACAGCGGGATCATCGCGATCGGGTTGCCGTCGTCGTTGTTGGTCACCATCAGCGTGTCGGAGAAGTCGCCGTACGCGAGCGGGCGGAACTCGACGGTGACGTCGACGCAGCTCTCGCCCGCGGTCGCGCCCGCGACCATGAACGACTCGGCGCTCGTCACCGCGAACGGCTCGGCGTCGCCGGTCACCATCGTCACGTCGAGCACCGCCGCGCCGGTGTTGCACACGCGCGCCACGCGGGTCGCCTTCGGATCGTTGTCGTTGGGGTGACGGTAGACGTCGCCGAACGCGAGCGCGGCCGGCACGTCGATGTGACGATCGGTGCCGAAGCCGGACAGCTGGAGCGTCTGTCCGCCCGGCTGCTGCACGCCGTTCACGAAGTACGCGCCCGTGTTGATCACCACCGACGCCGTGTCCGGATCGCCCATGGGACGCTCGACGCTCGGCTCATAGTTGATCATGAACGTCGCGGTCGCGCCCGGGGCGATCGTGGGGGGCAGCGGCGGGCCCGGCGGCGTCGGGATGACCACCTCGAACTCGGCCGCGTTCACGCCCGTGATCGCACCGATACCCGCGATCGGCAGCGCCGACGTGCCAGGGTTGCGCACCATCACCTGCAGCGTGCGGCCGCCCGGGGTGTCGAGATCGACACCGCCGAAGTTCACGACCGAGCCCGACACGATCTCGATGCCCGGGCCGGTCGAGTTGTAGGTGATGTCGACCCGCAGGCGATCGTTGGGCGGCGCCAAGTTGACCACGACCTCCAGCGTCGTCGTGAAGGTGCCGAGCATCAGATCGTTCGGGGTCGCCGTCACCGTCAGCGGCATGTTCTCGTTGAACGCCAGCGTGCGCGCCGCGAAGCCCGACAGCGTGTAGTTGCCGCCCGCGTTGTTCAGGAGCGTCGCGCTGGTGATCGGCGCTGCGAGCTGGCCGAAGTTCGTGATCGTGAAGACCCGCGCCGCCGTCGCGTCCCACGTCACGGGGCCGAGATCGATCGCGGTCGCGGGCGGCGTCGGCTGCGGGCTGAGGTCGAGGCCGACGTTCTGGCCGTCGCCGATCAGGTTCACCGTGATCGTGTTCCAGCCGTTGGTCGACGGGATCGTCAAGGTCGTCATGCCCTGGCTGTTCAAGGTCGGCGCGAACGTGACGGGCAACGTCACCGACGCCGAGGCCGCCACCACCGCGCCCGACAGCGCGCCGACGGTGAAGCCCTGATCGGCCGCGGCGACCGACGGCGTGCCGAGGTTCACGGGCTGGTTGCCGACGTTGGTGATCGTCACCGTCGTCGACACCATGTTGCCGAGCACGACGATGCCGAAGTCGATCCGGTTGGGGCCCGACTCGTAGGGCCGCGGCGCCGCCATCGAGATCACGATGCGGCCCTGGATCACGGAGCACGTCAGGTCGATGTCGAGCGATGTGTCGTTCTGGCTGTCGTTGACGATCGTAATCCTCCCGGTCTTGGTGCCCGTGCCGAGATCGGCTGGCGAGCACGTCACCGTCCACTGCTGGAAGCCGTTGATGCCGACGTTGCCCAGCCCGCCCGGGCTCAGGTCGAAGTCGACCGTGTTGTCATTGTTCACCGCGGTGATCATCAGCTGCTGCCCGCCCGTGTTCTGGATCTGGATCGTCTGCGCCGCCGAGGTCTGACCCGGCTGGATGTTGGTGAACGCCAGCGGCGGTGGCGACGGCATCGTCAGCGTGATGATCGGCACCACGCCTTCGCCCGTCACCGACACCGTGCGGTTCGGCGTCGGATCGAACGGCGTGTTGACCGTGATCACCCCCGAGCGCACGCCGAGCGCTGACGGCGTGAAGACCACGTTCACCGTGACCAGACCGTTCGGGTTCAACGTGTCGTTGTTGCAGTCGCCTGGGACGCAGCTGACGACGAACTCCGGCGAGCTCGACGTGATCGTGTAGTTGGTCGCGCCGATGTTGGTGCCGGCCGGGTTCGTCACCTGGAACGACATGGCGCCCGACGCGAGGTTCAGTCGCTGCGGCCCGAACGGAATCGTCGTCGGCATCACCACGACGTTGGCCTGCGTGCCGTTGCACGTCAGCGTCACGTTGGTCACCGTCGTCTGCGCGATCGCGTTGCTGTCGCTGGTGATCGCCAGGCTACCGTTGCGCGGCCCCGTCGCCGACGGATCACACCGCAGCTGCGTCGCCAGCGGCGTACCGTTGTTGATCGAGAACGGCCCGTTGCAGATCTGGCCGCTGGTGCAGGTGCCAAACGCGAACGAGATGTCGGTCGTCCCCGTGATCACCATCGTCGACACCGTCAGCGTCTCGTTGCCGGTGTTGCTGATCGGCAGCGGTCGCAGCGCGCCGCCAGCCAGGAGGACCGGCACGTCCATGAACGCCACCGACGTCGCCGCCGAGATCGTCGGCTGCGTCCCCGTGCCGCTCACGCCGAAGCTCTGCGGGTTGTTCGCCGCCGCCGGCGCCGTGATCGTCACCGTGCCGGTGCGGTTGCCCGACATCGTCGGCGCGAACACCACCTGCACCGTCACCATCTCGCCACCGTCGACCGTGTTGTTCGTGAAGCACGCCGAGCCGCCGAGCGGACACGCCAGCGCGAAGTCACCCGTCACCGCGGCGTTGAACGTGTAGCTCGAGGCGCCGCTCGGGTTGCTGACCGTGAAGCTCAAGGGCCCGCTGGTCGTCCCGACGCGCTGGTTGCCGAACGCCGCGGGCGTGGTGTGGACGATCGTCCCCTGGACGCCCGTGCACTGCACCGTCACGGTCGCCGTGGTCGAGGCCTGGCTCGGCGTCGCCGCGACGAAGTCGTTGCTCGTCACCGTCAAGGTCGCCGTCCGCAATCCGTTCATCGTCGGCGTGCAGCGGATCGGATAGAGCTCGGTGCCGTCGACCGCGATCGTGTCGGCCGGCGCGCAGCTCTGGCCGCTGCAGCCGTTGCCCGTGAACTCGAACTCGGCGTTGCTCAGCGCCAGGTTGGTGATCGTGAGGCCGTTCGTCGCGGTCGGACCCGGGTTGGTGATGCTCACGTTGGTCGAGCTGGTCGGCGTACCCAGCGGCGTCGAACCGAGGTTGATCGGGCCCGCAGGCAGGACCAGGTTCGCGATCGTCCCGGTCCCCGACAGCGCCACCGTCAGCGGAGAGGTCGGAAACGAGCTGGGTGCCGACAGCTGCAGCGTCCCGTTCACCAGCCCGGGCGTGACGGCATCGAACGTCACCGTCGCGATCCCGGTCCCGTTGCTCGCGCCCACCACGAACGGCGTCGTCCCGACGGAGTACGCCGACCCACCCATCGTGATCGACGGCGTCACCGTCGCGGCCAGCTCGCCGATGTTGGTCACCGTGAACGCCTGGAACGGCAGCGCGGCGCTGGTGTTGACGCGCGAGCCGCTGAAGTCGTGCGGCGACGGCGTGACCTGCAGCTCCGCCGCCGACCCGTCGCCCGTCATCGTGAACGTGGTGTGACCCGACGCGCCGTCGTTCTCGATCGTGACCGTGCAGCTGTCGGCGGCTCGATCCGCAGGATCGTAGGTGAGGTTGATCGCGATCTGCGTGCCGTCGTTGTTGAGGTCGAACGTGTTGCCCGCGTTGATCGGCATCAGGTTGCCGGGATGGATCGCCACCGCGGTGAACTCGCCGCAGCTGAACGTCAGCCCCTCGATCTGGGTGTCGCTGCCCGTGCCGCTCAGCATCAGCGTCGCGGGTGTCGACCCGCTGAACACCGGATGCGTCCCGAACGCGTGCGAGTTCCCCCCCGCGATCACCAGGTTGCCGGCGTTCGCGTCTTCCGCGAGCACGACGGCCGAGAGTCCGAGCACGACAACAGACGCTAGACGAAGACCACGCATGAACGCTCCGAAGGTAACGCTCGGCTGCCCCCCTCGAGGCAGCGCGCGCGTGGCGGCGATGGTACCCCGGGCCGCGGTCGGATCGAAAGCCCCGCCACGCGTCGTGTGACCCCGGCAACCCGAGG
>JAYTAJ010001246.1:0-5638 GCA_043737575.1 Myxococcales bacterium
CCGGGCGACGCCGACGCCCACGCGGGCGTGACGATCGCGGGGCCGCGGCACGATCCGGGCGACGCCGACGCCCACGCGGGCGTGAGGATCGCGGGGCCGCCGCGCGATCCGGGCGACGTCGACGCTCACGCGGGCGTGACGATCGGGGGGCCGCGGCACGATCCGGGCGACGCGGTGCTGGTCCGGGGCGCGCTCGCGCTGGCGCACCGCGAGGGCTTCGCGATCGGCGACGACACGCCGCTCGCCGCCGCCGCGGCGTGGCCGATCGCGGGCGGCGCGATGACCAGCCTCGCCGAGCTACGCCGCGCCCGCGTGATCGGCGCGGCGCTGCCCGACCAGCCGCTGGTGCCGCCCGACGGCCGGACGATCGTCCTCACCAGCGTCGCCGAGTACGAGCTGTTGGCGCAGCTGGTGGCGCCGACCGCGGTCGTGCCCTACGCCAGCGCCCACGCCCGGCCCGCGCTCGATCCGGCGCTGGTGCTGGCCGGCCGCCTGGTCGATCGCACGGGCGCGGCGACGCTGGTGATCCGCGGCGCCACCCACGGCGGCGCGATCACCTTCGCCGCGACCAGCACGCTCGCGCTCGCGCACCGCGGCGTCGTGCTCGCCGAGGTCGCGCGGGTGCCCGCGCTGGTGACCTGCGCGATCGCGATCGACAGCGACGCGATCGTCCCGTCGCCCGACTGGCGCTCGCTGCGCGACGACGGCGGCGTCGCCGCCGCCGAGCTGACCGGGTGGGAGCGCGCGCTGGTCGTCGCCACCGCCCACGCGCTGCTCGGCGATCCGACGCCCGATCTGCTGGTGCCGCAGCGCCCGGTCCGGCTCGACGACGCGACCGGCCGCGGCCTGTGCGACGCGATCCTCGCGGGCGGCGTCGACGTGCTCGGCGCCGAGCTCGCCGCCGACCTGCGCGCGCATCCGATGCTCGAGGTGCTCGGCCGCGATCAGCGGATCAGCGCTGACGAGCTGCAGCGCGCCTTCCCGACCGGCTCGATCCCCGTGCTGCGGCCGTCGCTCGAGCTGCGCGCCCTCGAGCTCGGCGACTGGACCCCGCTGGTCGCCGACGACGCGGTCCGCGGCGTGGTCGAGCGGCTGCTCGGCCGCCGCACCATCGACAGCGTCGACCAGCTGGTCCGTCGTCAGGCCGCCGCGGTCCGCGCCATCCACCTCGCGGGCCACCGCGCCAGGCCGCTCCTGCCGCTGATCTTGCCCCACGACCACGCGCCGAGGCCGATCGGCGAGGACCTGCGCGGCGTCATCGGCTGTCAGCTCGAGCCGGTCGATCAGCTCGAGATCAACGTCACGTACGAGGGCCGCTGGTGCTCGCGCCTGGTGTCGTCGCCCGACCTGCCCGCGATCGCGACGGTCGACGTCAACCTCGCCGAGCTCGACGACGAGCTGCGCCAGCTCCGCCCGGTCGCCCAGCAACGGCTGCTGCGCGTGGCGCGTCGCGCGGTCACGCGGTGGCTCGGCGCGGTCGCGGCCACGCGCCCGACCGCGCTCGCCGATCACGCGCCGACGCGGCGGCTGCTGGCGGCGTGGCTGGCCCGCCGCCCCGACGACGACTCGCCCGATCCCGCCCGCGAGGCCGTGGTCGCCGCCCTGCGCCGCGCCCCCGCGTGGCCGACGCTCCAGGGTGGCCGCTGCGCGTCGACCGCGGCGACCCGCGGCACCCTGGTCGCGGTGGCGACGTGGTCAGGGCCGTGGCTGTCGGGGCCACCCGCGCACGCGCTCGACGCCGCCGTGATCGCGCTGCCGATCGGCCCCGCCGCCGCCGCGTCGCGCCACATCCTCGACCAGCTCGGGCCGTGGCTGACCGAGGACGTCACCGCCGACGTCCTCCGCCTCCAGCAGCAGCGGCGGGTCGCGCGCGGCATCGTCCCTGCGCCCGAGGTCCCGGGCGCCGACCCGCTGCTGAGCCGTCGGCTCGACACCCTCGCCGCGCGCCACGACCTCGGCGCGGGCGCGATCGCGCTGGTCGACGCCGCCGACTCGATGCTGCTCGTGCATACCGACGGCATGCTCCTCGCCCGCGTGCCGCTCGAGGTCGCCCCGTCGGTGCAGCTCGCGATCGAGGCGCCGGAGCTGGTGGACGAGCTGGGCTCGCCCACCGGCCTCGCGACCGCGCGGCTCGCGTCGCTGCAGGCGCAAGCGCAGACGCTCGCCGAGGCGCTGCTCGCCGCGGTGCTCGCCGACGCCACGCGGGGCGAGCTCCCACCCTGGCTGCGCCGACGGGTCCGCCACGCCCTGCTCGACGCCCGCATCGCCGTCGCCACCTTGGCCGACCTGCCGCTGTTCGCGACCACCACGGGCCGCTGGGTGAGCTGGACCGAGCTGCTCGCGCAGCAGGCGCGCTTCGGCGACGTCTGGGCCGTGCATGCGACGCCGCCCGGGCCGCCCCTCGACGACGATCGCCTGGTGCTGTGGCTCGACGTCGCCGAGACCGCCCTCGTGATCCAGCGCGGCGCGATCGCGCTGGTGCCCGCCGCGCGCCGCCTCGAGCTCGACGCCGTGGCCCGGATCAACCGGGCCCGGCCTCCGGTCGCCGCGCTCGCGGTGCCGCCCGCGATCCGCGCCGCCGCGCTGGCGACGGTCGCGCTGCCGCCCGGACCGCGCGGCGATCACGGCGTCGTCGTCGCGCTGCACCCGAACGCAGCGGCCCTGCGCGGCGTCGCCGCCCACCGCGGCCTGGTGCCATTCGATCCCATGCCCGATGAGTGTCGGTGGCCGACCGTCGCGATCGTCGAGGATCCCGCCCTCGCGCCCGACCGGACCTGGAGCCAGCCGCTGCGCGACGACGCCTGGCGGCTCCTGACCGAGCGCATCCAGCAGGTCAGCGCCCGCGCGCTCGCCCAGGTGGTGGAGGCGCCGCCGCGCGCCGTCGCGAGCGTCGCGATCACCGCGTGGGCCGACGCGCACGGATCGTCGCCATTGCCGCACCGCGCGGTCGTCGGCGCGCTGTGGCTCGAGCCCCGCACCGACGGGACCGGGGCCGGGATCGTGATGGTGTCGACGCCTGGCGGCGACGTCGAGCTCGACGCGCCCGACGACCTGCCGATCGGCGGCCGACTGTTCGCGTTCCCCGATCCGACCGGGTTGCCGTCGGCGGTGGCGGCGCTGTGCCGCGCCTGGCACCCGGTCCTGCAGCGCAACAGCGGGCTCGTCCCGATCGAGCCCGCGCCGCACGCGCCGCCGCCGCGGCTCGCATCGACGTCGTCGCCGTCGCCGTCGCCGGTCGCGCCACATCCGCTGCGCGGCCTGGCGATCGTGCTTCACGCGCGACTCCAGACGCTCGGCCTCGATCCGCGGGTCATCGCCCGCGTCGATCTCGCCGCCGCCACCACCGCACCCCTGGTCGCCGCCAGCGATCATGGCGTCGTCCTCGCGGGTGATGCGCCGCTGCTGCGCGAGCTCGCCGCTGCGCTGGCGACCGGCGCGCTCCGCGCCGACGGCGGTGTCGACGCCCTCGCGGCCCACACGCTCACCGTGCTGCGACACGCCGACACCACCGTGACCGAGGTCGGCGAGCGCCGGGCCCTCGGGCGCCTGCTCGCCGACTGATCGCGGCGCGCGTCAGCCCGCGCGCAGATCGGCGCGCCCGACGATGTGCAGCACCTCGAAGCGCTCGACCGAGATCCGCGCCGAGTCGTCGAAGCTGAGCCCGTAACGGGCGGCCTCGCCGCGGAAGTAGTCGGTGTGGCCCTCGCGCCAGTCGTCGTAGCTCAGATCGCCCTCGCCTTCGGCAGCCGCGGTCGCGGCGTCGATCGCGTCGAACGCGAGGTCGCGGACCTCGACGCTGCGCACCACCACGCGCGGGTAGCCGAGGGCGTCGGTCACGACGCTCACCCCGCCGACCTGCGCCAGCGGCGTGCCGCTGGGCGCCGCCGCCGCGATCCAGCCCATCGTCGCGCGCTTGTCGCCGCACGCCACCAGGTGCGCGAGCTTCGACGCCATCTCGGGCGAGTCGCCGAACGACCACACGTCGAGCTGCCGCGTCGGCGGCTGCCAGCCACCGAGCATGCACGTCACATAGAGTTGCCAGAGAGCGTCGTCGGCGCTGACCTCGCGCAGCGGATGCCACGCCATCCCGGTCGGCGCCTCACCGCGATCCATCACGAACATGAAGTCGCGCCCGAGGCCGTCGGCGCGCGCGCGGGAGCCCGCGGGCGACGGCAGCGTCAGGCCCCGCGCCGCGAAGTGCGCGGCGACCGGGCGCAGCGGCCGCGCCGCGCCGTCGAGCGCGCAGGTCGGCACCTGACCACCATCGAGCAGAACCGCGTGGGTACGATCGAGCACCAGCGCCAGCATCACGCCGATCATACGGCCTAAAGCCAGGGTTCCCTGGGGTCAGTGGCGCTGGAAGCTCACGGGCAGACGATCGGGGTCGCCGCGATCGTCGCCACCCGGGTCATCGTCGTCATCGTCTCCCTCGCCACGATCTCCGTCGCGGTCGTCTCCTCCCTCATCGTCGTCGGCGTCATCATCGTCGTCGCCATCGCCGTCGTCCTCGTCGTCCGCATCCGCTTCGTCGTCGTCTCCTCGAGCGTCATCGTCGTCATCGTCGTCATCGTCCTCCTCCTCTCCCGTGTCGCACGCGTGGGTGCAGTCGCACGAGGCGAGCGGACGGCTACACCCGGGGCACTCCTCGACGTCGCAGCCGAGGACGTGGAGCTGACCCGCCACGACGCTGCAGTCGTGGCACTGCACGCGGGTGTCCCAACCGACGCGCTCCTTGCCGTACGCGACCCGCGCCCGCGCGACGCCCATGATCCGGACCGCGACAATCGCCTGCGCCTCGGCGACCCGATGCGCCAACCCCTGTGCCGACATAGCTGCCTCCTGCCCGATGCGCATTGCAGCGGCCATGCCACGCGCAACCCACCGATCCGCCATCGCCGCGCTGTCCGGCTGTCCGAGATCCGGACACGCCTGGCCGGATGCCGGCCACCCCCGGACACGACGCCGCGCCCCGGTGCGTCCGAAAACCGGACAGCAGCGACCACCGCCGACGCGGTACCGCGTCCCCTGGCCCCGCCCGGCCGCCGCGAGCGCCGCGAGCGCTCACCGCATGACCACGTATGCGACCAGCGCCGCGACGATGATGATCACCGCGACGACGACCAGGCCGGGCGGCCCGCCGCGCTGGCCGCGCGTCAGCCGATCCTGGCGGCCGAGCTGCCGCGTGTCCGACGCATACGACACTCCCGGATCGCGAGGCATACCCCAGCGTGGCACGCCTTGCGCTCGCGTGGCGTCCGCACGAAGCTGCGCCCGATGCCCTCGCTCCGGCTCGCGCTCGCGCTCGTCCTGATCGTCGCCTGTCGCCGCACCGACGCACCCGCACCCGCGCCCGCCAGCCGCGACGCCGCCGCCGCGGTCGGCGCGGACGCCCTCGGCCCCGACGCGCCGCCCGACGACGCCGCGCCCGCGACCCCGACGCCGACCAGCCCCGCGGTCGACACCACGACCGGCGCGTCGCCGACCTGGGTGCCCGGCCCGCCGGTCGTCGTCGGCGACTCGGTCGATGGCGCCGCGCTGCGCGCCGAGCACCGCGCCCGCCTCCGCGCCGACACCTCCGCGGTCACCGTGCTGACCGGCGGCACCGCCCTCGAGCTCGGCCAGCGCCTGTGCGAGGCCG
>JAYTAJ010001247.1:0-2447 GCA_043737575.1 Myxococcales bacterium
TCCTAGCCGCGCGTGGCAGCCCATGGCAGCATGGCAGCCACCAATCGGCTAACGTCTCGGAATCGGAACACGCTGGCTATATGTCGCCAGCCCGCCCCCTGCGGGGTCATGCCCCCACTGGGGCCCCCCACCAAGACGCGTCGGCTCGGACTTACTTGCTCTTCTTCTTCGGCTTCTTCGCGGGCGGCTTCTTCTCGACCGGCGCGGTGACCGGCGTGCCGCCGAGCGCCTGGACCTCGCCCTCGACGTTCTTCTGCGCCGCGGGGTCCTTGCCCTTGTTGAGCTCGAGGTACGTGTTGAACGCTTCGATCGCCTTGGGGTCGTCGTGGTTCAGCTTGTACATGTAGCCGAGGTCGTACCAGGCGTCGGCGTGATCGGGCGCGAGGGCCACCGCCTTCTCGTACGCGACGATCGCCTTCTCGACCTCTTCCAGCCGCCGGAACACCACGCCCGCGTTGAAGTGGTACTCGGCCTGATCGGGCTTGAGCTCGATCGCCTTGGCGAACGCCGCCGACGCCTCGTCGAGCTTGCCGAGCGCGCGGTGCGCGACGCCGAGGTTGTTGCGGTACGACGCCTCGCCCGGCGCCAGCTTCACCGCGCGCTGCAGCGCGACCACCGCGCCCGCGTTGTCGCCCTTCTTGCGGCGGATGACCCCGATGTTCGACATCACCTCGGCGTCGTTGGGGTTGAGCCGACACGAGGTCAGGAGCGCCGCGAGCGCGTCGTCGACGCGATCGACGCGGTAGTACGCCATCCCCAGGTTCGCCCACACCACCGCGTCCTTGGAGAGCAGCTTGGTCGCGTGCTCGTAGGCGTCGACCGCCTTGGCGTACTCCTGCTTCTTCTTGTACAGGTGGCCGAGCGACGCCCACGCCATGCCGTGACGGTCGTCGGCGGCGACCGCCTTCTCGAACGCGGCGATCGCCTCGTCGTCCTTGCCCTGGGCCTTCCACGAGATGCCCTGCTTGTAGTGGGCCCCAGCGTCGTCGGCGACGGCGGTTCCGACCAGCAACAGGGACAGGGCGAGTGCGGATGCTCGGATCACGGTGGCCTCCTCGGCGCAGAGCCTACCATCCCTGGTGGCGACCACTGCCGCGAAGGTTACGTCGTCACGCCGACGGCGCGGCGAGCTGCGACGGCTCGACGAGGCCCTCGGACAGATCGGCGAGCACCGCCATCGCCGAGCGCGCGTCGGCGGCATCCTGCGCCGCGGCCGACGCGTCGGCCTGGGCACACGCCATGCGGAACTTCTCGAGCGTCGCGACGCAGTGATGCATGCGCGCGAGGATGCGCTCGCGCGACGCGCCCACCGACGCGGCGTAGCGGCGCTGATCGAGCAGCGCGGTGCGGGCCTCGCCGTACTGCTCCGCGGCGACCGCGTCGGTGCAGCTCGCGATCCGCGCGTCGAGCTCGGTGATGCGGCCATCGATCGCGGTCGCGTCGACCGCCGGGGCGGTGGACAACCGCGCCGCGACCGTGAACAGCTTGCCGACGCCGCCTTCGATCAGCGTGCGATCGTCGGCGGACATCGCCGCGGTGTCGGTCCAGATCGCGAAGCCGCGCTCGACCAGCGCGCGGGGCTCGCCGACCAGCGGCGGCAGCGCGCGGAACGCCGCGCGCACCGGATCGCGGGTCCAGCCGAGGTGGCGCGCCGCGGTGCCGAGCGACGCGATCGTGCCGAGGACGAGCCCGGTCGCCGCGCCGACGCCAGCGTCGGGCCACGCCGACAGCTCGCTCGCCATCGCGGTGCGCCGCGCCGCCCACGCGGCGACCAGCGCCGCTGCCAGGGCCGCGCCGCCTGCCACCACCGCCCGCGACCGCGACGTGCCGATCGAGATCACCAGCGCCAGCGCCAGCGGCGCGATCCACGGGCTGCCCGCGATCGCCGCCGCGCTCAGCCCACCCGCGATCGCCATCAGCCGCGCGCCCAACCGCAGCGACGACCGCGGCGCCTCCGCCCACGACAACCCCGCCGCCGCACCGACCATCGCCCCGACCGCCACCGCGGGCAGCCCCGCCACCGCCGCCCCCGGCCACAGCGACGCCGCCGCACCCAACCCAGCGGCCCCGATCGCGGTGGCCAAGAACTCGCGCTGGAACCCGGGGTGGTCGTCGAACTGGAGCGCCATGGGCTCTACCGACGCCCGTCCCTCCGACCCGATCTAACCGAAAAAGCAAACGGCGAGGACTTCTCCTCGCCGCACTCACTCACTGTCCCTCTTCCCTCAGTCTCTCTTCGCTCTGGTCACCGGGGCCTTCACCCCTACGTGACCCCGTTCGATCGTCACGTCGGGCTCATCGCCCGACGCACCGGGTTCAGAACGTATAACGCAGCCCGAAGCGGATGCTGCGGGGCGCCTGGCGAGCGTTGAGCTTGCCGTAGTTCTTGTTCTTCACCGGGGTGAAGTTCTGCTCGGCGCCGCCGCCGTCGATCGACTTCGAGTGCG
>JAYTAJ010001248.1:0-2444 GCA_043737575.1 Myxococcales bacterium
TCGACGGCAAGACCTCGTCGCACCCGCTGCTCGAGCGCATGCGGCCGCGGTTCGGCGCCGTGGTCGCGGGCCTCGCCACCGTCGGGCTCGCGCCGACCGATCTGGTGCTCGCGTGGGACTTCACGGTCGCGTCCGACACCTTCGTGCGTCGCCTCGCGACGGCCGCCCGCGATCGCGCGTTGACCCAGCTCGACGCGACGCCGTCGACGGTGCGCATCGTCGACGATCTGCCGCCCGACGGCGCGATCCAGCGCCGCCTCGACGGCTTCTTCACCGCGCCGCTGTTCCTCACCCAGGACGGCGCCTACCGCGCGAACACCGTGCTCGCCCTCGACGCCGACGGCCTGCCCACCTACCAGAAGATGTACGAAGCGCCGTTCACCGCGGTCATCCCGAGCTGCGCGTACACCGCGAAGGCGCGCGTCGGCATGATGCTGTACGGCCACGGCCTCAACGGCACCGGCACCCAGGCCGCGAGCGGCTCGGTCAAGGACGCCGCGGTCGCCGCGTGCGTGATCAGCATCGGCACCGACATGCGCGGCATGTCCGCGCCCGACATCGCCAACATCGCCCGCGCGCTCACCAACCTGAACGACGCGGGCGAGATCTTCGAGGTCCTGGTCCAGGGCCTCGCCAACCACGTGTCGCTGGCGCGGGCGATGGAGACGGTGTTCGCCAACGACGTGTTCGTGTGCCGCGCCGCCGACGCCGCCGCGACCGGCTGCACCACGGGCGCGAGCCTGGTCGACCCGAGCAAGATCTACTACTACGGCCTGTCGCAGGGCCACATCTTCGGTACCACGGTCATGGCGTACACGCCGACGATCCGCCGCGGCGTGCTCGGCGTCGGTGGCGGCAACTACTCGACGATGCTCGAGCGCTCGAACGACTGGCCGACCTACCGCACGATCCTCGCGGGTACGTATCCCGATCCGTTCGACATCGTGCTCGCGATCAGCCTGTTCCAGCAGCGCTGGGACTTCACCGAGACCTCGGGCATCGCCAACGTCGTGCTCGCGGGCACCGCGACCGGGACGCCACCCAAGCAGATCCTCCTGCACATGGCGATCGGCGACGAGCAGGTGCCGAACCTCGCGACCGAGTGGCAGGCCCGCAGCATGGGCATCCCGGTCCTCAAGCCGGCGTCGGTCTACACGCCGTACGGCATGACCGAGGCGACCGGGCCGCTCAACGGCAGCGCGCTGGTGATCATGGATGGCGGTGCGCCGACGGTGCCGCTCACCAACGAGCCGGCGATCGACACGATGATGCACAACCTCACCCGCGAGCAGGCGGCGAGCCATCGCCAGATCGCGCGCTTCTTCGCGACCGGCGAGATCGTCAACGAGTGCGTCGGCGAGTGCTACTGCGCGCAAGCCCAGTGCGATTGACCGCGGCTGTCATCGACGTGTAACCGCCGCGCCGCGGTGGCTGGGCGATGATGTCGGCATGAAGCGTTCGCCTCTCGCCCTGGTGTTGGTCCTCGGCTCGCTGCTGTCGTCGGTCGCGTGTGACAGCGGCGACGGCGACGACATCGAGACGCCCATCGACGCGCCCGCGACCAACCTCGACGGCGCGCCCGGCGACGGCAGCGGCGGCGCGTGCCTGCCCGAGGCGGTCATCACCTGTACCGTCGGCAACGACGCGCCGTGCGCCGCCGCGTGCGCGGCGTCGACTTGCTACAACTTCAACCAGATCGGGCCGGTCTGCACGATGGCGTGCTCGCCGGGTGGCTCGGGCGAGTGTCCGTCGACGTGGACCTGCAACGGCATGGGCCGCTGCCGTCCGCCGAACTGATCAGTTCGCCTTCTCCGCCGCCGCCTTCGCGGTGAGCTGGGCGCGCGCCTTCTGGATGTCGGACATCATCGAGAAGATCAGGCGCGGATCGGTGAAGACGTTGAGCTTCGGCGCCAGCGCCTTGGCGTAGCGATCGAAGTACAAGAGCTGCTTGGTGATGAGGATGAACTCGTTCGGCATCTTCACGCGGTGCTTGGTGGCGGTGCGCTGGATGCCGGGGAGGAAGTCGGCGTAGTTGACCTCGGCGAACGACAGCCGCAGGAGCGGCGAGTAGGTCTCGCCGAGATCCTTCACGAACGCGTCCATGTCGAGCGCTTGCTTGCCGGTCTTGCCGCCCATCTCGACGATGACCTCGGCCAGGCGCCGGTAGTTGCCGCTCGAGAACGCGATCATGTAGTCGGTGACCAGGAAGCGCTGGCTGTCGTCGAAGCGACCGACGATGCCGAAGTCGAGGAAGCCGATGTCCTCGTCGTCGAGCAGCATCAGGTTGCCGGCGTGGACGTCGCCGTGGAAGAAGCCGTAAAACACGACGCACTGGAACCAGGCGCGCAGCCCGGCGACCAGCTTCTCCTCGCCGTTGATGCCGCGGCGCTTGATCTCGTCGTACTGATCGACGCGGACGCCGCTGAAGCGCTCCATCACCAGCA
>JAYTAJ010001249.1:0-2444 GCA_043737575.1 Myxococcales bacterium
GCGTCCTCGATCTTGGCGAGGCCCTTGGCGGCCTTGCCGATCGCCTCGTCGCCGCCCTTGGCGCGGTACTCGCCGGTCTTGGGATCGAGCGTCAGCACGTCCTTGCCGACGCGCTGGTAGAAGCCGCCCTTGGTCTTGTCGCCGAGCTGGTTGCGCTCGACCATCGTGCGGATGTACGGCGGCAGCGTGAAGACCTCGCGGTCCTCGTCGGCGGTGAGGGTCTTGTGGCAGTTGTCGACGACGTGGGTCAGGGTGTCGAGGCCGACCAGATCCGCGGTGCGAAAGCTGGCGCTCTTGGGGTGACCCATCGGCAGGCCGGTGATGGCGTCGAGGTCCTCGGGGGCGAGGCCCTTCTCGAGCATCAGGTGGATCGACGCCATCATCGCGTGGGTGCCGATGCGGTTGGCGACGAAGTTGGGCGTGTCCTTGGCCCAGACGATGCCCTTGCCGAGCTGATCGGCGCCCCAGTGGGTGATGCGGGCCTTGGCGTCGGCGCTGGTGTCGGGGCCGGCGACCAGCTCGAGCAGCTTCATGTAGCGCGGCGGGTTGAAGAAGTGGGTCACCAGGAAGTGCTGGCGGAACCGCTCCGACCGACCCTCGAGCATGTCGACGATGCGCAGGCCCGACGTGTTCGACGCGATCAGGGTGTCGCCCGTGAGCAGCGCGTCGAGCTTGGCGAACAGGCCGCGCTTGATGTCGAGCCGCTCGATGATCGCCTCGACGATCAGATCGTAGCCGGCGACCTTGTCGAGATCGTCGTCGAAGTTGCCGGTCGTGATCAGCGCGGCGTTGCGGACGTGGGTGAACGCGGCGGGCCGCGACTTCTTGAGCTTCTCGAGGGCGCCCGCCGCGATCGAGTCGCGGGCGGCGCGCGAGCCGCGCTGCTCGTCAGTCAACTTCGGCGGCACGATGTCGAGGAGGAGGACCGGGAGACCGGCGTTCGCGAGGTGCGCAGCGATGCCGCCCCCCATGACGCCGGAGCCGAGGACGGCGACCTTGCGGATCGGTTTGGTCATGCAGCGCGCAATCTACTCTCCTGCGGGATTCTGTGGCGCACGATCGTGCTTTTTTTTCGTGCCCGCGAGGTGGCATGCTGTCGCGGTGCTCCGGTCGATCCTGCTCGCCCTCGTGGCGGCCTGCGCTTGTCGCGGCGATGGCCGATCGGCGCCTGCCCCGGGCGATCCGTCGACGCCGGTGGTGGCGGTGCGGGCCGACGCCGCCCGGGCGCCGCGCCCGGTCACGCCCGCGCTGCTCGACGCGGTGGCCGCGATCGCGGTGCCCGGCCACGACGTGCAGGTGCTGACGCGCGGCCCGACCGACGTCGCGCTCGCGATCACCGCCGCCGACGCGACCCGCGCGATCGCCACCGCGAGCGCGTGCCTCGGCTGCGTCGGGCTCGACCTGGCGGCGTGGCAGGCGCGTCGCCCCGAGCTCGCGACCCTGTGGGCGCCAGGCGCCGAGGCCGAGCCACCGACCACCGAGGCGCGCCTCGCGATCGCCGCGCTCGATCTCGGCGGCGGCGCGCATGCGGTGCTGATCGACGCCCGCCGCGCCGACGGCACCGCGGTCACCGTCGCGCACTGGAACGACGGCGCGACGCAGCTGCAGGCGATCTGCGAGCAGCCCGCCGCCGCCTGCACGCCCGTCGTGGGCGCCGCGCTCACCGCCGCGCTGGCGGCGCTGCCATGAAGGCAGCCTGCGCGCTCGTGCTGTGCGTCGCGTGCGGCCCCGCGCCCGCACCCGACGCGCCGCTCCGCAACGTCCCCACCGCACATCGGACCGACGACGTCCGCGCCGCCGTCGTCGGCGAGCACGTCACGCTCCGGGTCGGCGGCGTGCCGATCTACGGCAGCCGCGGCGGCGCGCCGCTGTCGCTCGCATCGCCCAACGACACGACGTCCTGGGTCTACACCGCGCCGGTCCTCGAGGTCGCGCCCGACGCGATCCGGATCCGCCTCGACTACGTCGACCAGGAGCTGTGGGTGTGGATCGACGCCGCGACCGCCTATCCCGTCGTGCGCGTGACCCAACCGCTGGCGCGCACCGACGCCGCGCCGGTCGCCACCGATGCGGGCGTCTGGCTCAAGGCCGGGGTCCCCGTCGACGTCCGCGGCCCGCTCGGCGCGCCCTGGGTCGCGATCGGTTACCCGCCGCCCGACACCGAGCGCGGCGACGACTTCTCGGTCGCGTTCTCGGGCTTCGTCGCGCGCGGCTCGATCGGCCGCTCGTTCGCTCCCGATGGCGTCAACCCGCGGCTGCCGCCGTGGTCCAAGCCGCTCGTCGATGGCGGCATCGCCGCCGAGGTGCGCCACGAGGCGATCATCCTCGATCGTCCTGACGGCACCACGATCGCGACGCTCACGCCGCAGCCGTCCTACAGCGTCACCGTCCTCGAGATCCGCGGCGACCATCGCCGCATCGCCCTCGACACCGACGAGCTCGGC
>JAYTAJ010001250.1:0-2444 GCA_043737575.1 Myxococcales bacterium
GCGATCGGCTCGCGCGCCAGGGCCACGACGTCGTCGCGCCGCGCGCGATCGTGCCGCGCGCCGCCAAGCTGGCGCTGGTCGCGCGCGCCGCCGGCCGCACCCTCGCCGCGGCGCCGCTGCGCGCGTTCGCGCGCCGCCCCCACGTCCCGACGCGCACGCTGGAGCTGGCCGATGTCCCTCGGCTCTGATGCGCCGCGCCGCTCGGCGCTCTTCATCTACGTCGCGCGCATCCGCGAGCTCGATCGCCACGGCTGGATGATCTATCTCGGCTGGGTCGGGCTGATGCTGGGGCTGGTCGCGTCGACCGGCGGCTTCCTCCTCGCCGGTCGCGCCCACGGCGTCACCTGGCCGCCCGAGGCGTGGCTGGTGCCGATCGGCGCCGCGGTGTTCACGATCGCGATCGCGATCGACACCATCGGCCACCTGACGATCTACGCCGAGGTGCTGCGCGGCGGCGAGCGCCTGGTCCACCACATCACGATCGGGTGCGGCGTCGCGAGCTGCGTCCTGCTGGTGCTCGCCTACCAGTCCCGGGTGTACGCGATCCCCGCGATGGTCTTCACCGTGCTGTCGTTCGGGTACAGCCTCGTCGACGAGGTGTTCCACTGGCGGCGCTACGTCCGCGATCAATCCGATCCGGTCGAGATGTGGAGCCACGTCGGCATCCTGATCGGTCACGGCATCATGATGCTGGCCTGGTGGCGCTGCTATCAGCTCGGCTATCCCGGCGTGCGCGAGGCGCTGGCGGCGCTGGGGTCGGCGTGATCGTCGCGGTGGTCGCGGTGATCGCGGCGACGTCGCTGGTCGGCTTCGCGATCTGGACCTGGCGCCTCGGTCAGCTCGCGCGCATGGCGCCGCCACCGCCGCGGCAGCGGGCCTGGCGCACGTCGATCGTCGTGCCCGCCCGCGACGAGGCCGCCAACCTGCCCGCGCTCCTGGCGTCGCTGGCGCGCCTCGATCCGCCGCCGACCGAGGTGATCGTCGTCGACGATCACTCCACCGACGCCACCGCCGCGATCGCGCGCGCTCACGGCGTGCGGGTAGTCGTGCCGCCGCCGCTGCCCGACGGCTGGACCGGCAAGCCGTGGGCGTGCCACCACGGCGCCGCCGCCGCGACCGGCGACGCGCTGCTGTTCACCGACGCCGACACCGTGCACGCGCCGTGGTCGCTCGACCGCGCCACCGCCGCGCTCGATCGCGCCGACGTCGTGACCGCGATCCCGACCCACATCGCGGCCCGCGCCTGGGAGCAGCTCCAGGGCCCGTTCCACCTGCTGCTGCTGATCGCGACGCGCGCGGGTGCCCGCGGCCGCGGCACCCGCCGCTTCGGCATCGGTCAGTACCTGTTGTTCCGCCGCGACGCCTACGACCGCATCGGCGGCCACGCCGCCGCGCGCGCGGTGATCGCCGAGGACCTCGCGCTGGCCGCGCTCGCCGACGACGCCGGCCTCGCGGTCGAGGTGCTCGCCGCGCCCGCGCTGGTCGCGGTCCGGATGTACCCCGACGGTCTCGGCGACTTCGGGCGCGGCTGGCGCCGCAGCTTCCGCGACGGTCTGGCCCGCGCTGGCGGCGCCGGCGTCCTCGAGACCACCGCGGTCGTCGGCTGGCAGCTCGGGGTGCCGCTGCTCGCGGGGGTCGCCGCCGCCGCCGGATCGATCGCGCTCGGCGGTGCCGCCGCCGCGCTGTGGCTCGCGACCGCCGCGGCGATCGCGCGACGCCAGCGACTGATCGGCGCGCTGCCGTGGTGGAGCGCGCTCGCCTTCCCGCTCGCGGTCGCCGCCTTCGTCGCGATCTCGGCCGCCGCCGCGATCGATCACGCGCGCGGCACGCCGGTCCTTTGGCGCGGCCGTCGGATCGTCCCGACCGCGGTGCGGCGCCGATGACCGCCGCCGCGCCGCCGCGCTGGCGGGTCCGGGCCTGGTTGCGGTGGCAGAGCGCGCGCATCCGCGACGCCCACACCGAGCGCGCGTTCCGCGGCGTCGCGCCGTTCGTCGGCGATCGCACCCGCGTCCTCGACGTCGGCGCGTGGGACGGCCGGCTCGGCCGCCTCTACCGCGATCGCAAGGGCTGCGACGTCGTGCTCGCCGACGTCGCCGACGTCAACGTCACCGATCTGCCGTTCCGCCGCATCGTGGGCGCCGCGCTGCCGGTCGCGCCCGGCGAGGCCTTCGACGTCGTGCAGCTCCTCTATGTGCTCCACCACGCCGCCGACGACCTGGCGTTGCTGCGCGAGGCCCGCCGCGCGGTCGCGCCCGACGGCCGCGTCCTGGTCGCCGAGGATCAGGTCGAGACCTTCGGCCAGCGGCTGGTGACCGTCGGCTTCCACCTGTGGCTCTTGGCGGTCACGCTGATGGGCTGGCGCGGTCGCTTCCGCCGCATCGCCGCGTGGCGCACCCGCTTCGCCGCGGCCGGGCTCGCGGTCGAGGAGGTCGTCGCCCTCGGCG
>JAYTAJ010001251.1:0-2442 GCA_043737575.1 Myxococcales bacterium
TAGGGGCGGAACGGATCGATCGGCCGCAGGCTGACCGCGAACCGCGCGTCGTTGCCGAGGCGGCGATCGAACGTGGCGTAGACCGAGGTCAGCGGATCGCTCGAGCCGCGAGCGCGGTAGCGCAAGGTCGCGTCGAGCTTCTGCCAGAGGTTGGGATCGTCGCGATCGGTCACGCCCGGCGACCACACCCGGAAGCAGACGTTGGTGATCGCGGCGCGCTCGCGGGTCCAGGTGCCGAAGGTGAAGCCCTGGGCGATGTCGACGCCGGGATCGCACGCGCTCGAGGTGTCGCGGGTGGTGAGCGCGGTGGCGCCGCCGATCCACGACGGCGGCAGCAGCACGTCGTAGCGGTAGTTGTTGCCGAAGTTCGAGTCCCAGGCCTGGCAGCCGGGCACCGCGGTGTTCTCGAACCACACGGCCATGGCGCGCGCGGTGCGCGGCACATCGACGATCAGCGCGCCGTGCTTGATGCTCGCGCTCGACGACTCGCCGGTGTCCCAGCGGACGTGGGCGGCGAGGTCCCACAGGTCGAAGCCGCCGCGCGAGTTGCGGCAGGTGGTGAGGCGGTTGGCGTCGTACTCGAGGCGGACCTGGCCGCCCGGCACCAGCGCGCCGTGCTGGGTCTCGGTGTGATCGGCGGCGAACACGAGGCGCGCGGGCGGCGTCGGTCCGGACGCCGGACAGACCGCGTCGTTGCGAGTGACGGCGAAGTTCTCGGCCCACGCCAGCGCGTAGTTGTCGAAGTCGCCAGGCAGGCGGTTGTGATCGAACAGGCGACCACCCTCGGCGAGGCGCGCGAACGGCACGACCTGGACCCGCGCGGTGCCGAGCGCGGTGCCGCTCAGGCCGGGGCCGGGCAGGTAGCGATCGAGCCGGACGCGGTAGCGCACGAAGCCGGGCGTCGCGGCGATCGGGCTCGGCGTCGCGGGCGCTTGCCACCAGGTCGGATCGGAGCCGTACTGATACAGCACCGCGGGCGTCGCGCCCTCGGCGGCGGCGGCGGCCGACAGCTCGAGGTCGCCCTCCCAGATCCAGGCGCCGCCGGTCTCCTGGAAGCCGCCCGTGCCGTTGCCGAGGCGAACCAGATCGCGCAGCACGACGTGGCAGTTGCGGTCGGCCTGATCCTGCGAGCCGTCGACGCCGACCAGCGGCGCCTCGCCGACCACGAGGTCGTCGGCGGCGGGGTCGACGCAGGCGGGGACCAAGGCGACCAGGCACAGCGCGAAGAGCGAGCGGGACATCAGGCCCCGGCTTCGCACGTCGCGTGCCACCGCGCAGCGGCGCCAAGCCTGCGAGATCGCGATCGCGTGGCGCGGCATCGCGCTGCCAAACGCAACGCGCCGTCGCCTCGGACGCCAGTTGGGATAGGCTCGACGGACGTGGCGCCGAAGTCGTCCTACAGCGCCGAGGAGAAGGGCGCCGAGATCGAGGAAGCGCTCGACGTGCTCGACAAGCTGGTCGACCGCGTGAAGGTGCTCTACGAGCAGTACTTCATGGGCATCCAGAAGCAGGCGCCGTCGCACCTGCACACCGAGGCCGAGCGCCGCATCCGCGACGTCACCCAGCTGCAGATCCGCAACACCGCGCTGCGCTACCGCTTCGCGACGATCCAGCAGAAGTACGGCACGTACAACACGTACTGGAAGCGCAGCCTCCGCGAGATCGAGGCCGGGCGTTACGTCCGCAACCTGTCGAAGGTGCGGCGGCAGGCGCTGCGCTCCGGCGACAACATCCCGCCCGAGATCCTCGCGGCGATGCCGAAGCGCATGCGCGACGCGGTCGAGCGCGATCGGGTCCAGGCCCTCGCCGACGCCCAGCGCCGCGGCATGATCGCGGCCGAGGCGGTCGAGGCCGTCGAGGACGAGCCCGACACCGAGCCGACGGTGGCGCGGATCGTCGCGCCGCCGCCCGCGCCGCCACGGCCGCGGCGGCCCGCGAAGTTCACGACCGATCCGTTCGCCAACGCCGGGGACGACGACGTCGCCGCCGCGCTGTCGGGCCTCGCCGACGAGGCGCTCGCTGCGATCTCGGCGAGCGAGGGGCCCGCGCCGCCGCCGCCGCATCCCCGACCCGCCGCGCGGCCGCCGCCGCTGCCGGTCGCCAGCCGTCCGGCTCCCGTGCTGCGCGCCCCCGTCGCCGCGCCGCCCGCACCTCCCGCGCCGGTGCGTCCCCCCGTGCCCGGCATGACCGAGGCCGAGACCCGCGCGCTCTACGCCAAGTACGTCAAGGCTCGCGAGGTCGTCGGCGACAAGACCGAGGGCCTCAGCTACGACAAGCTGGTCCGCACGCTGTCGACCCAGGCGCCGAAGATCCTCGAGCAGCACAAGGCCACCGCGGTCGAGTTCAACGTCGTCATCCGCGACAACAAGGTCGTCCTCAAGGCCAAGCCGCGCTGATTACCGCGCGCGTCGCCGCGCCGCGAACGCCGCCCACGCCGCCCCG
>JAYTAJ010001252.1:0-2436 GCA_043737575.1 Myxococcales bacterium
GCGGTCCGCCTGGTCCATCAGGCGACGGTGTTCTCGACGACGCCGTTCTTGCAGACCGCGATCGCCGAGGTGCTCGAGGACGACGCCTGGCTGGCCGGCTACGTCGCCGAGCTGCGCGCCGACTACCAGGGCAAGCGCGATCGGCTGCGCGACGCGCTGGTGCGGCTGGGCTTCGAGGTGCCGAGCGTGCGCGGCACCTACTTCCTGATGGCGGGCTTCGCCGCGGTCGAGCCGGGGCTGTCCGACATCGCGTTCGCGCGGCTGCTGATCGAGACCCGCCGCGTCGCCGCGATCCCGCCGTCGGTGTTCTACGCGCGGCCGCCCGGCCCGCTGCCGTGGCTGCGCTTCGCGTTCTGCAAGCGCGACGACACCCTGGCGCGCGCCGCGGCGCAGCTGAGTTCTTGAGGGGCTGTCGCCCAGCCCCTCCCCGATCGGGTCATGCCCCGATGGGGCTCCCTCCCAAGGCCCCATGAATCACGCGCGGACGCGGCGGCGATCGGGGTTCGCCAGCTCGCGCTCGAGGCGGGTCGCCTCGTCGAGCACGACCTCGATCGACGGGGTGTCGCCGGTCGCGAAGCCGACCGCGGCGTCGATGACCTCGGGATCGTCGAGGACGCGGCGGTGGCCGAGGCCGCCGGTGGTGAGGAGCCGCGCGCCGGGCCACGCCCGCACGGTGGCGACGCCCTCCTCGTAGGGCACCTCGCGATCGTCGCGATCGTGGACGACGTAGAGCGGCGTCGTCATCGCCGGGGCCAGGTGCGCGCCCTCGACGTCGGCCCGGGCCGCGAGGTTGGCGTGGGCGAGCGCCTGGTCGAAGTCGCGGCGTGCGCCGCTCGACAGGCCCAGCGTCCGCGCGAACCGATCGACGGTGCCGCCGATGGTGTAGAGCGGCGCGACGTAGACCACGCGCTGGGCAGTGAGGCCGCGGGCCAGCGCGATCGTCGTCGCGGCGGCGCCGAACGAGTGTGCGATCACCGCCTCGACCGGGCCGACCCGGGTCGCGACCGCGCGCAGCACCTCGGCCATCGACGCCAAGGTCGTGGTGCGACCCGGGCTGTCGCCGTGCGCGGGCGCGTCCCAGGTGACGACGCGTCGGCCGCGCGCGACCAGCGCCGGGACCAGCGCGCCGAGCTGCGCGCCGCGGCCGGCCCAGCCGTGGACGAGCAGCACCGCGGGCGCGTCGGCCTCGCCCCACGACCACGCGGCGATCGGCAGGCCGCCCGCCGACATCGCGATCGGCGTCGCGGACGCCAGGACCGCCTGCTCGCGCTCGGGTCGCCGGGGCCGGGCCGGGGTCAGGAACGCCCGCAGCGCCAGCTCGCTCGCCAGGGTCGGAGAGATCAGATCGGCGACCTCGATCGCCCACTTCATGAGCCGAACGTTCGTACTATTTTTCTGCCGAGCGGTAGCCATTGAGGAGCCTCCTGCGGTTCAGCGACGACTGCGCGTGAAGAGCGAATCGAGCGCACGCCGGACGCGTGACCCGACCTTGGGATCGCCGACCAACCGCGCCGACGCGTGGGTGGCGGCCATGATGCCGTACAGCTCGAACGCGACCTGGTGCGGGTCGACGTCGGCGCGAAAGTGCTGCTCGTCGATCGCGATGCGGGTCGCGGTCGCGAGGTGGTCGAGCCAGTCGCGCAACGACGCCGCGATGGCGTCGCGGGCGGGCCCGGGTCGATCGTCGAGCTCGGCCGACAGCGACATGAAGATGCAGCCGCCGTCGTCGGTGCCCCACGCCATCCACCGCTCGACCAGCGCGCGCAGGCGGGGCTCGCCGCGGGCGGCCTTGAGCCCCGGCGCCACCACCCGCTGCACGAACAGCTCGCGGGCGTGCTCGATCACCGCGACCTGGAGCGCCTCCTTGGAGCCGAAATGCGCGAACAGCCCGCTCTTCGACAGCGACAGCTCGTCGGCGAGGCGGCCGATCGTGAGGCCCTCGACGCCGAACGTCCGCGCCAGCGCCGCGGCGTGGTCGAGGATGGCGGCCCGGGTGGTCTCGCCCTTGCGCATGCGTGGCAGGATAGTACGGTCGTTCGCTTTTGGCAAGTGGGCCTCATTCGCGCGGCCCGCGGGCCGGCCATGCGAGAGTACCGGGCATGCGACCCCTCATCATCCTCGGCTGCGGCTACATCGGCGCCCGCCTCGCCCGAGCGGCGCTGGCGGCGGGCCGCCCGGTCCGGGTCTGCGCGCGCTCGACCGGCCGCCTGGCGCCGCTCGGCGCGCTGGGCGCCGAGATCAAGTACCTCGACGTCGCGATGCCGAAGCAGGTGCCGCCCGCGCTGCAGAGCATGCCGGGCGCGACCGTCGTCTACTCGATCCCGCCCATCCAGCAGCTGCCGCCGCGCGAGGCGATCCGCCGCGCGATGCAGGCGGCGTCGGGCGCGGGGGCGTCGTGCTTCGTCTACCTCAGCTCGTCGGGCCTGTACGGCGAGG
>JAYTAJ010001253.1:0-2435 GCA_043737575.1 Myxococcales bacterium
TTGCCGATGAGGAACATGCCGCCGATCAGCATGATGAGATCGCGGCCCGAGAACGGATGCTCCAGCACATGGAACAGCGGTCGGGTCAGCTTCATGATCGCCGACAGCGCGAACAGCAGGCCGAGCCGCATCACCAGCGCGCCGATCAAGCCGAGGCGGCGCACCCAGCCGCGATCCTTCTCGGGCAGCCGGCCGACCAGGATGGAGATGAAGACGATGTTGTCGATGCCGAGGACGATCTCCATCGCGGTCAGCGAGACCAGCGCCACCCAGGCATCGGTGGAAGCGAGCGATTCCATCTACTCGGCCGCCTGCGGCGGGTCCATCGCCTCGGCCGGCGCGACCTCGTCGGTGTTGGGCCGCGCCACGATCTCGACGGCGCGCATGTGGGCGGGCGCGGCGGCGCGCTCGGCCGCAGACATCAGCGCGACCTCGAGCTGCCCGAGCCGCTCGATCTCGGCGAGGGCGTTGTAGCCGCCGATGAAGATGCCGCGCAGGTAGATGTACGGCACGGTCTGCTGCTTGGTCTCGACGCTGAGCCCGATCGTGAAGTGCTCGTGCTCGGGCTGCTCGAGATCGACGAAGTCGTAGTCGACCTTGTGCTTCTCGAGGACGGTCATCGCGCGGCCGGTCCACGCGCAGCTGCTCTTGCCGTAGACCTGGGCCTTGATGTCGGGGTTGCCGAGGGCGGTGCGCTTCACCACCGGCGGGGTCACCGCGGCGACCTCGATCGCGGCGGCGACCGGGGCCGGGACCTTGGCCTTCTGCGGCGCGGCCGGGGCGCCGCCGAACCGGGCCCGCAGCTTGGCGAAGCGCGGATCGTGATCCCAGCGCTCCTTCATGAAGTCGCGCAGATCGCCGCCGGCTTCGTCGGCACGATCGAGCGCGGCCTTCACCGACGTCATGAGCTTCGAGGCGAGCTCCTTGGGGCGCTTGGTAGCCGATGCGGGCATGGGCGACGACCTTAGTGGGCCGAGCGGTCGTCGGCAAGCGGCAAGGCAGTCTCTGCGGGGGTCACCGACCCGCGGCCTGCCGCGTCGCCGCGATCTCGAGATCGCCGATCATCTGCAGCGCCGACTGGTAGCGCTGCCGCGGATCCTTCGCCATCGCCGTGCGCACGACCTTGGCGACCGACGGCGACACCGGCGTCCGGGTGTCGAACCCCGGCACCGCCGCGTGCAGGTGCTGCGCGAGGACCGCGCGGGCCGAGGTGCCGCCGAACGGTGGCCGGCCCTCGATCATCTCGAACAGCACGCAGCCGAGCGCGTACAGATCGCTGCGGCCGTCGACCTCGTCGCCGGCGATGTGCTCGGGCGACATGTAGTACGGCGTGCCGAGCGTGGTGCCCTCGCCGGTGATCGCGTCGCTGGCGTCGTCGAGGATCTTGGCGGCGCCGAAGTCGGCGAGCTTGGTGTCGAGCTCCTCGCCGACGAACACGTTGGCCGGCTTGCGATCGCGGTGGATGACGTCGACCAGGTGCGCCGCGGCCAGGCCCTCGGCGACGCCATGGGCGATCGTCAGCGCGTCGATCGGCAACAGCGGCCCGCGCTTGATCCGGGTGCGCAGGGTCTCGGCCTCGACCAGCTCCATCACCAGGTAGGGACGACCGTCGGGGAGCTGGCCGAAATCGAAGGTCTCGACGATGCGCGGGTGGCGGGCCCGGACCGCGGCGCGGGCCTCGCGGACGAAGCGCGCGATCGTGATCGGATCGTGGGCGTAGGCGCCGCGCAGCACCTTGATCGCCACCGTGCGCTCGATCGTGCGGTGGACCGCGCGGTAGACCTTGCCCATGCCGCCCTCGCCGATCACGCCCTCGAGGCGGTAGCGATCGATATGATCGGGCGGCCGCGACGGCTCGGGCCCGTCGCCGATCACGACGCGCCGCATCTCGAGCGTGGCGCCGTCGCGCGTGTGGCGATACGCGATCACCGCCTGCCCGATGACGCCCGCGACCTCGACCGCGAGCCGACCCAGGCGCTCGCTCGCGGTGATCAGCTCGATCCCGGCGTGCGCGGCCAGCCGCGCCGCGATCAGCTCGCCGGTCAGCCGCGGCAGGGTCGCGAGGACGTGGTTGCGGCCGCCGAGATCGACCTCGACCCGCGACATCGCGCCGGCCGCGGTCACCAGCACGCCGACCGCGGCGCTGCGCATCGGCAGCATCGCCAGCCCGAGCGCGATCTCGATCGGCGCCGCCAGCTCGAGGACGGCCGCGATGCCGCAGGGCCCCAGCTCGGTCGTCGGATCGTCTTGCAGCCGGCTCACCGCCGCGCCGAGCGCCGCGCCGACCGCGGTCGGCACCAGCGCGATCGTCCCCGGGCCGATGTGGCCGAGGCCGGGATCGCGGCTGCACAGCGCGGCGGCCAGCGTCGCGCGCTCGCGCTCGCCGCGCCGTTCGGCGGAGACGCGCACCAGCTCGGCGCGCCGCGCCAGACCGG
>JAYTAJ010001254.1:0-5606 GCA_043737575.1 Myxococcales bacterium
GACGCTCACGGCCGGCGGCGCGCGACGTCGTCGAGCGCGGCGGCGATCGCCGGATCGGCGACGACCTCCTCGAGGCTGCGCGACCACGGGCGGCGCCAGTTGGGCCGCTCGTCCGTCGTGCCCGGCACGTTCTGCGTGCGCGGCTCGAGCCAGAGATCCTCGAGCGTGACCAGCACCAGGTGGGCGGGGCTGTCGGCCATCACCCGCGTGCACGCGGTCAGCGCGATCGCGCACGCGGCGTCGCTGGGATCGTCGACCGGCTTGGCCCCGGCCATCGCGAGCACCGCGGCGCGCGACGCGGCGCGCTCGACGCGCTCGGCGGCCTCCTGGGCGTCGGTGATGAGGCCCAGCGCGCGGCGATCGTCGATGTCGCCGCCGCGCCACCAGCCCGCGAACGTCGCGGTGTCGTGGGTGTTGAGGCTCGCGACCTGCGCCGCGGTCGGCTTCGCCATCGGCTTGCCGAGCGCGATCGGCATCGCGAACTGGCCGACGTACAGGCTGGCGATGCCGTGGCGGCGCATCGCCGGCCGCACCTCGGGCGGCACGGTGCCCAGATCTTCGCCGACCAGCGCGCAGCGGTGGCGGTGCGACTCGAGGGTCGCGATCGCGTACAGCTCGTCGGCGCGGTAGCGCAGGTACACGCCGTCGGTCGCGGCGAAGCCGCGCGGCACGCAGTACAGCCGATGCAGGCCCATCGCGTGATCGATGCGCAGCATGCTCGCGTACTGCAGGTGCGCGGCGAAGCAGGCGCGCAGGTACGGATAGCCCGCGGCGCGCTCGGTGATCGGATGGACCGGCGGCAGGCCCCACTCCTGACCGCCGAGGAACAGCGCGTCGGGCGGCGCGCCCGCCGACATCTCGAGGAGAAATCGATCGCGATCGCGCCACACCTCGTAGGCGTCGCGGTTCACGCCGACCGGGAGATCGAGGTACAGGCCGTCGAGCTCGCGCTTCAGCGCCGCGAGCTGCCCGCCGGTGTGCCACTGCGCCCAGACGTGGAACTGCACCCGCGCGACGTCGAGCCCGGTCGGCAGCGCGGCGAGCGAGGTCACCGGCGGCAGATCGCGCCAGCGCGCGGGCCAGCTCGGCCACGACGTCCGCTCGGCCTCGCCGATCGCGCGGAACACCGCGTAGTCGAGCAGCGCGCCCTGGGCGACCGCCTCGAGCTGCACCCGGGTCGCGTCGGTGCGCCAGGCCCGCGCCGCGGCGTGGTCGAGGAGCTCGCGACGCCATGCGTACTGCGCGCGGTAGTCGACCAGCGCGCCCGGGATCGCCGGCCGCGCCAGCGCCGCGTCGTCGGGCGCGGGCACGCCCGCGTACAGCTCGTTCCAGAACAGCCGACTCGCCGGCGAGTACGGGCTGATCTGACACGGCTCGTCGAAGAACCCGGCCAGGAGCGGCAGCGTCGCGACGAAGCTGCCGCCCCGCGCGCGGACGTCGACCAGCAACGCCCGCAGCACGTCGAGGTCACCGGTCTCGCCCGAGGTCGCGGTCCGCACCGCGTGGAGCGGCGCGAACACGCCCCAGCGCGGCGGCGCCGAGCCCGGCGCGCCGTACGCCACCGTCGGCGCCGCGATCACCAGGCTGTCGCCGCGGCCGTCGCCGATCGACCACCGCAGCGTGTGATAGCCGAGCTCGGCGTCGGGGATCGCGATCGCGAGCCGCCGCACGCAGTGGACGCGACCGTCGAGCGCGCGCGGCCACGCGTGGCCCTCCGCGGGCGCCGCGAACAACCGCCCCGACGCCTGCGTGGTGCGGCCCGCCTCGGTCACCAGCTCGAGGTGCCAGTCGGCGTCGACGTCGGCCGCGACCCGCACCGCGACGTCGACCGCCGCGCCGTCCCACGCGACCACCACCGGCGCCACCCGCTCGCTCCAGTAGCCGCGCTCCGCCGCCGTCAGCGCCGCGCTCGCATCGTCCGGCGACCGGACCTCATGGCCGAGCGCGCGCAGCGCCGCGAACAGCGCCTCGGGCCGCACCGCCACCGCCGCGCCCTGCCACCCGACGTACGACATCTCGATCCCGGCCACCCGGGCCAGCACCGCGAGCTCAGGGGACAGCACGGCGGTCATGGCAGCTCCGCACCGGGTTCAGGTACCCAGCCCCATCCAGAACGACGGGAACAGGCCCATCTGCAGGATCACGATCACGCACGCCGCCATCGTGAAGGTCAGCCCGGCCGAGCGGCTCGGCGTGATCTCACCCGGCGCGTCCTTGAAGTACATCGCCGTCACCAGGCGCAGGTAGTAGAAGATCGACAGCGCCGAGTTGACGACGCCGATGATCGTCACCCACAAGAGCTGCTGATCCTGCGCGTCCATCGCGCTCTTGAAGACGTAGAACTTCGCGAAGAAGCCACCGGTCGGCGGCATGCCACCGAGCGACAGGAGACAGATCGTCATCACCAGCGCCGCGCCCGGGTGCTTGCTCGCCAGCCCGGCCCAGTCGTCGACCAGCAGGCGCTCGCGATCCTTGTTGCCGACGTAGGTCACCACCGCGAACGCGCCCATCGTCGTCAGCGCGTACGCGATCAGGTAGTAGACCAGCGCGCTCTGGCCGCTCGCCGAGCCGAGCCCCATCGCGCACAGCCCGACCAGCAGCACGCCGCCGTGCGAGATCGACGAGTACGCGAGCATGCGCTTCACGTTGTCTTGCCGGATCGCCGCGATGTTGCCGACCGTGATCGTGATCGCCGCGATCACGATCATCGGCGACGCCCAGCCCAGCACGCCGTACGGCAGCTGCTCGCCGCCCATGAACTGACCGAACACGCGGATCATGCCGGCCACCGCCGCGACCTTCACCGCCGCCGCCATGAACGCGGTGACCGGGGTCGGCGCGCCCTCGTAGGCATCGGGCGCCCACATGTGGAACGGCACCGCGGCGATCTTGAAGCCGAACGCCGCCACCATCATGAACATGCCGACGGTGAGCAGGCCGAGGTTGCCCGAGATCAGGCGCTCGCGCACCGCGACCAGGCTAGTGGTGCCGGTCGCGCCATAGACCAGCGCCATGCCGTACAGCAAGAAGCCGGTCGCGAACGCGCCCATGAGGAAGTACTTCAGCGCCGCCTCGTTGCCGCGACGCGACCGCCGCCGCAGCGCGGTCAGCACGTAGACGCCGATCGACATCGTCTCGATGCCGATGAACACCGTCGCCAGGTGCGACGCGTGGGCGAGCATCACCATGCCGCTGCCGGCGAGGAGCAGGATGCCGAAGTACTCGCCGATCGCCCAGTCGTGGGCGCGCATGTGAGCCGGCGCGACGATCGCCGCGAGCCCGACCGTCACCGACAGCAGCGCCGACAGCGCATAACCCATGCGATCGGCGATGAGCATCTCGCCGAACAGGAGCCGGACCTGGCCCGGCTGCATGTGACGGTACAGCGCGATCGACGCGACCGCGGCGCCGACCGCGCCCGCCACGGTGAGCGCCGCGAGCGCGGTGCGATCGCGCCCGGCGAAGAACGCCTCGGCCAGCACCAGCAGGATGCCGGACAGCGCGAGGATGAGCAGCGGCGCGATGTACAGGGCGTCGCCCGTCGAGAAGTTCATGGCTGACCTCCGACCGCGGTGGGACGCGTCGGCGCGGCGTTGCGCGCGTCGATCCGCGCGGCCGCGGCGTCGGCCTTCGCGGCCACGTTCTTCAGATCGGCGTCGAGGCCGGCCGTGCCCATCACGTGGGCCGGACCATCGGGCTCCGCGAGCTTGGCGTGGTAGTTGGCGATGAACGCCTTCACCGACGGCTCCATCTTCGCCAGGAACGGCCGCGGGAACACGCCGAGCACGAAGATCAGGAGCACCAGCGGCACGAAGACCGCCTTCTCACGGCCCGACAGATCGGGCAGCGAGCCGTTCTTCGACTCGTCGAGCGGACCGAAGAACACCTTCTGGAACATGAACAGCAGGTAGATCGCGCCGAGGATGACGCCGGTCGTCGCCAGCGCGCCGAGCAGCCGCGGCGACGGCAGGTAGTCGGGATAGCCCTTCGGGAACGTGTCGGCGGCGTTGAACGTGCCGAACAGCGCCAGGAACTCGCCGACGAAGCCCGACAGCCCCGGCAACCCGGCCGAGCCCATCGTGATGATGAGGAACATCGCCGAGAACACCGGCATCTGCTTCCAGATGCCGCCGTACTCCGACAGCCGCCGGGTGTGTCGGCGCTCGTACAGCATGCCGATGCCGAGGAACAGACCGCCGGTGGTGAGGCCGTGCGACAGCATCGCGAAGATCGATCCCTCGATGCCCGACACCGTCATCGAGAACAGGCCGAGCACGCAGAACCCGAGGTGCGAGACCGACGAGTACGCGACCAGCTTCTTGACGTCGTCCTGCGCGAACGCGACCACCGCGCCGTAGATGATGCCGATCACCGCGAGGATCGCGATGTACGGCGCCAGCACCGCTGCGCCGTATGGGAACAGCGGCATGGCGAGCCGCAGGAAGCCGAAGATGCCGAGCTTCAGCATCACGCCGGCCAGGATCACCGAGCCCGGCGTCGGCGCCTCGACGTGGGCGTCGGGCAACCAGGTGTGGAGCGGGAACAGGGGCACCTTGATCGCGAACGCCAGCGCGAACGCCGCGAAGCACCAGACCTGGGCCTTGTGCGGCAGCACCACCGTCATCAGCGCCTGCAGATCGGTCGTGTAGATGCCGGTCACCTCGGCGTGCTGGACGTAGAGGTAGAAGATCGCGACCAGCATCAGGAGCGAGCCGACCATCGTGTAGATGACGAACTTGATCGACGCGTACAGCCGACGCTGACCGCCCCAGATCCCGATCATCAGGTACATCGGGATGAGCATCAGCTCCCAGAAGACGTAGAACAGGAACACGTCGACCGCGACGAACGCGCCGAGCATGCCGGTCTCGAGCACCAGCATCGCCGCGACGAACTCGCGGACGTGCTTGCCGATGGTGTGCGTCGAGGCCAGGAGCGTCAGCGGCGTCAGGAACGTCGTCAGCAGCACCAGCCACAGCGCGATGCCGTCGAGGCCGGTCTTCCAGTGGATGCCGAGGCTCGGCACCCACGTCGCGTCGGCGACCATCTGGTAGCCGGCCTTCGAGTCGTCGAAGTAGCGCAGCACCAGCAGCGACAGGATGAAGGTCGCGGTCGAGACCGCGAGACCGATGCCGCGGGCCAGGGTGGCCTCGCCGCGCGGCGTGACCATCACGAACAGCGCGCCGAGCAGCGGCAGCGCCAGGATCGTCGGGAGCACCCACGAGCCGTTCATCGCGCACCTCCAGCATCACGCGCGGGCGCGTTGGGCAGGCGCACCACCTTGGTCACGCGCGCCAGGTTCTTGGGAATGCCGCTCTTGTCGCGCGAGCTCCACACCGGATCGACCACGAACAACGTCACGGTGGCGCCGACGTCGCCGAGCTTCTTCACCACCACCGGCGCGGTCTCGCCCGGATCGGGCCGGCCGTCACCGTCGAAGTCCCACTGCACGGTCGCCTTCGAGCGCAGGCCGTGGCCGGGCTCGGCGCGGAACTCGATGCCGCCCGGCACCTCGCGGTAGCTGAACGACGGATCGTCGCTGCGCGAGGTCCACAGGAAGATCGCCGCGACGCCGAGCACCAGGCCGACCAGGTAGCGCTGGACCT
>JAYTAJ010001255.1:0-5597 GCA_043737575.1 Myxococcales bacterium
CCGCGCGCGAGCTTCGCCGCGTCGACCGCGATGCCCGCCATCGCCGCGACCGCAGGGACCTGCACCGCCTTCACCAGCCACGCCCGGGTCACCGCCGGCAGCCGCTGCAGATCGTCCTCGACGAGGCGGCTCGCGTAGGCGCCGTGGCGCAGCGGCCGGGCGTAGCGCGCGATCGCGCCGAGCGTCTGGTAGCCGACCCGCTTGAACACGCCCTCGGCGAGCTTGTTGGGGAAGCCGTACATCAGCGCGAACTCGGCCGCGGCCCACGCCTTCACGTCGCGCACCAGCGCCAGCGCCGGGCCGACCGAGCGGTGGGCCTTGTCGACGGCGAGATCGGCGAGCAGCCCGGCCCGCGCCAGCTGATCGCCGAGCTGCAGCTCGCGGACGCCGACGCCCGCGGTGCCGACCGCGCCGTCGTCGCCGGCGTGGAGCAAGAACACCGTGTCGGCCGGCACCGGTGCGTCGCGGTACAGCCAGTCGAACTTCGCGCGCACGCCGCCGTCGACCTGGAGGTTCGCGCCCCACAGCCGCTCCAGATCGGCGCGGACGTCGAGGGGCCGCGCCCGCGCGACGCGATAGCTCGGGCGCGCCGTCACCGCGCGGTGGTCTCGCGGCGGATCCCCTCGCGCACCCCGACCCGCGGCTTCCAGCCCAGGAGCTGCTCGGCGCGACCGGTGCCCCAGCTCAACCGCGCCAGGCCCGACTGCAGGCGGTACAGCGCGATCGGCGACGGCTTGCCCAGCGCGGCGAGCGGCAGCTCCGACAGCTTGCCGAGGCCGAACACGATCGGCCGCGGCACCGCGAGGGTCTTGCCGCCGCCGGTCAGCTCCAGCACCTCGCGCTGCTTCAGCTGCGCGCTGTCGATCAGCTGGATGATCTCGCCGCCGACCAGCTTGCGGGTCACCGCCGCCAGGATCGCGTCGACGACGTCGTCGATGTAGATCAGCGGCAGCTCGAGCTGACCGTCGCCGAGCACCAGCCAGCGACCGCCCGCGCGTCGGGCCACCGCGCCGTTCACCAGCGGGATGCCGCCGCCGAAGATCTGGCCTGGCCGCAGGATCACGCACGGCAGGCCGCTCGCCGCCGCCGCGCTCACCAGCTGCTCGGCCTCGAGCTTGGCCCGGGTGTACGGCCCGCGCTCCTCGGCGCGCGGCTCGAGCGCGGCGCTCTCGTCGACGACGCCCTTGCCGACCGAGCCGGCCCAGTCGATCACCGACATCGAGCTGATGTGGACCAGCTGCTTCACCTGATGCTTGCGACACGACGCGATCACGTTGGTCGTGCCGATCACCGTGCCGCCGAGGTGCTCGAGCCAGCCGCCCTTCATCGCCGCGCCGGCGTGGATCACGACGTCGGCGCCGGCGACCGCGCGATCGACCGCGACCGGATCGCCGAGGTTGCCGAGCGCGTACTCGACGCCCGGCAGCGGCGTGGCCGGGATGCGCCGCACCAGCGCGCGCAGCTTGTGACCGTCGGCGAGCAGCCGCCGCACCACCGCGCCGCCGAGCGAGCCCGACGCGCCGGTGACCAGGAACGGCACCTTCGCGGTCAGCGGATACTTCGCGAGCAGCGCCGCGTGCTCGGCGTCGGCGGCGCGCGCGACCTTCTCGACCCACTCGACCACCTTCACCGCGTCCTCGACGAGGACCGGCGGCGGCTCGCCCGCGGCGAGGCGGTGGTAGAAGTCGGCGACCAGGTTGCGCAGGCCCTGGTAGCTCTTGATCTCCTTGCGGACGAACTTGTAGACGCCGATCGGCACGTCGATCAGCGGCTGCAGCGAGTCGGTGAACGCGTTGAGCAGGCGCTCGGCCGCCTTGGGCAGCGGCGTCGAGCCGCGCTTGCCGTGGAACATCGCGAACAGATCGACCCGCAGCACCGCCTTGGTGCCGTGGATGATGATCTGGCTCTGCATCGGCTTCACGTTCCAGGTCAGCTGGAACTGGCCGAGGCCGCGCTTGCACCGCACCACCGCGCGCCACTCGTCGTAGGCGAGGTTGGGATCGCCGCCGAGGCTGCGCCACTGCGCGTCGACGTCCTCGATCGGACCGAGCAGCTCCTGGATCAGATACAGGCAGTGGACGCCGATGTCGCGGAACGGATAGCCGGCCTCGCGGTAGTGCGGCGGCAGCGGGCCGCCCTCGAACGGCGGGTACTCCGAGCCGCGCAGGATGTCGACCGAGACGATCTGCCCGAGCGCGCCGCTGCGCACCGCGGCCAGCGCCCGCGCGACCTGCGGATCGTAGAGCAGCGAGTGATTGACCGAGATGGTCTTGCCCTTGGCGCGGGCCAGCTCGGCGAGCGCGTAGCCCTCGGCGGGATCCTCGACGACCGGTTTCTCGACCAGGACGTGGCAGCCCAGCTCGAGCGCGGCGCGCGCGATCTTGCCGTGCGACGACGGCGGCGTGAGGACGTGGATGACGTTGGCACCGGCGGCGACGATCGCCTCGAGCGAGCCGAAGGTGGCGACCTGGTGCTTGTCGGCGAACGCCGCGGCGCGGGCCGGATCGAGATCGACCACGCCGATCAGCTCGACGTCGGGCAGGGCGCGCACGGCGGCGACGTGGAACTCGCAGATGTTGCCTGCGCCGATCATGCCTGCGCGAAAACGTTGACTCATGGGATCCTCGGGCTCTTCTGGTGGGCGAGATCGTCGACGATACGCGAGACCGCGGCGACCCGGGCGGTCCAGGTCTCGGTGCGCATCGCGGCGGAACGTTCACGGCGGCGGGCGTCGCCGCCATCGGCCAGCGCGGCGATCACGGCGCGCTCGAAGTCGTCGAGCCCGTCGGCGACCGCGCACAGGTGGCGGTAGCGCACGACCTCGGGCACCGGCGTCGACACCACCGGCACGCCGGCCGACAGGTACTCGCGCAGCTTGATCGGATTGACGTAGGTCATGCGCTCGCTGATCCGGTACGGGATCAGGCCGACGTCGAACGCCTTGCAGTACGCCGGCAGCTCGGCGTGGGGCTTGCGGCCGAGCAGGTGGACGTTGGCGAGGTCCTTCACCGCGCTGACGTCGACGAGGATCTGGCCGAGCAAGACGATGCTCCACTCGGGGTGGCGCTTCGCCAGCCCGGCGATCAGGTCGAGATCGACCCAGTCCTGGATCGTGCCGTAGAAGCCGATGATCGGCCGCGGCAGCGACGCGATCGCGGCCGGGATCGCGGTGGCGGGATCGAGCGCGCGGGCGAACACGTCGTGATCGACGCCGTGGGGCGACACGAACGTCTGCGGGTTCTGGGCCCGCTTGGCGTCGGCCAGCGCGTGGTTGATCGCGAAGCAGGCGTCGACCTTGGCGAGCAGGCGGGCCTCGGCGGCGCGGGTCTGACCCTCGTCGAGGTAGCTGAACAGCGACCACTCGTCGACGCAGTAGTAGACCGACGCGCGCTCGCCCAGCGTGCCGACATAGTCGGCGACGTTGGGCAGGAACGTCCACAGATCGAACGCGGCGATGCCGAGCCGCTTGCGCAAGGCGTAGATCGTCGCGCGCAGGAGCTGGCGGTTGATCCGCTGCGCGATCGCGCTGTGCGGCAGCGGCAGCACCAGCGGCGAGAACACCCACAGGTTGTCGTCGACCTTGACCGGCCCGCGCGCGAACTCGCCCAGCTTGCGGCGGATCTTGCCGAGGTCGCGGCCGCTCGACAGCTTGGGCGTGCGGGTGCCGACCGAGTTGAGCCACAGCACCCGGCGGGTCCGAGCGAGCTCGCGCAGAACATGATGATTGCTGGTGGGATCTTCGTGCCAGTCCTTGGCGAAAGCGATGATCCCGGGAGGGCTCGACACGGCGGCGCGAAGGTACGGACGGGACGGGGTCTTGTAAAGGCGGCGTCCGGTCGCGAACCGACCTCAGAATGATTGCGTTTTCACGACTTACGGGATATTCGAGGTCTCATGGCGGTCCTTGCCCGCGTGCGTCGGTCCGTGGAGGAGGCGCTCCAGCGCGTGCCCGGCGGGCGGCTGATCTGGCGCGGACCGAGCGACCTGCGGCGGGTGGCGCTGACGTTCGACGACGGTCCCGACGCGCTGACCGAGGGCTACCTCGACGTGCTCGATCGCTACGGCGTGGCGGCGACGTTCTTCGTGATGGGTGACCTGACCGAGGCGCGGCCGGGCGCGATCGCGGAGTACCTGCGGCGCGGCCACCAGGTGGGCAGCCACGGCTACGATCACACCAGGTACAGCAAGCTGCGGCCGTGGGAGGTGCGGGAGCAGCTCGCGCGGACGCAGCAGGCCATCGGGCCGGTGCCGCAGGGGCGGCTGTGGGTGCGGCCGCCGTACGGCGCGATGGGGCCGCTGGACATGGCGGCGATGCTGGCGTCGGGCCACGTGATCGCGATGTGGTCGGTGGATAGCCGCGACTACGATCCGGCGGCGCCGGCGGAGATCGCGGCGCGGTGTGCGCCGAGCGTGGTCGAGAACGGGGATGTGCTGTTGTTCCATGAAGGCCACGAATGGACGCTGGCGGCGTTGCCCCAGATCATCGAGGGGCTGATCGGGGAGGGGTTCGAGCTGGTGACGATGGCCGACCTCGTCGCGACGTGAGCACGCCCCTCGACTCGGCGCTGCGCGCCTCGCTCGGGGTGATCGGGGGGCTGGTGCTGCTCCTGATGTCGGGGTGCCAGCGGCGAGAGGTGGGGGCGGAGATCGCGGTCGTCGGAGAGCGAAGGATCCGGTGGGACGAGGCGCTGCCGGCGACGACGCCGTGGTTCGACGGCGAGCGGGTGACGTTGCGGGCGGCGCGCGGTGAGGTGCTGGGGGTGCAGGTGGTGCGCGAGGCCCACGACGCCGTGAAGATCACGCTGGAGATCGAGGGCGCGGGGGTCGAGGGCTTCGAGGTCGATCATCACGACGTGCGCGTGCCGTCGACGGCGATGTACGGCGGCAGCCGTGGCGCCGGGCGCTACCCCGACCGGCTGCGGCCGTCGACCGGGGGCATCACCGCGCGGCGCTCGGTGTTCTTCGATGTCTCCGCCGAGCGCGCGGGTGCGCATGCCGGGTGGCTGACCGTGGGCCCGCGCCGGATCCCGGTCGAGCTCATCGTCGACGATGTGACGATGCCCGACCTCGGCGCCGCGCCGCGGGTGTGGGCCTACTACGAGCCCAAGGTCGTCGACGGCAACGATCAGGCCTACGCCGCGCTGTTCCGCGCCCACGGCGTGATGGCGACGCCGGAGCTGACCGCGGCGACCTGGGACCAGCGCCGGGCCCAGGTGGCCGGGGCGGCGTTCGTGCCGGTGCTCCTGCCGCGCGAGCCCGAGGCCATCGCCGCCGACGTGGCGGCGTGGATCGCCCGCACCGCCGGCACCGGCCAGGTGCCGTTCGCCATCCCCATCGACGAGCCGCGCACGATCGTCGCCCAGTTGCGGGTGCGGGCGCGGGCGGCGGCGGTGCGCGCCGGCGGCGGCGGCCCGGGCCGCTTCCTCTACGCGGTGACCCAGCGGCGGGGCTGGTTGCTCGGCGACGACGTCGACGTGTTCATCTCGCCGTTCGGCGGCGACTGGACCTACAACGGCACGCCGCCGTGGGCCGGCGCCATGGTCCTCGACGCCGTCGAGCCCGGCACCCGGACCTGGGGCTGGATCGGGTTCCGCCAC
>JAYTAJ010001256.1:0-2427 GCA_043737575.1 Myxococcales bacterium
TCGACGCCGCCGACGGCGCACAGGACCTGCAAGTACAGGTCGTCGACGTGGGCCTCGTGGGCGGGGCCGTGGCCGGTGTAGTAGTCGAGGCCGGGGGCGGAGTTGAGCTCGACGATGGTGTAGGCGTCGAGCGGGGCGGCGACGTCGTCGAGGAGCAGATCGACGCCGCAGTAGCGGAGGTCCATGTCGCGGGCGGCGCGGGCGGCGAGCGCGGCGACGGTCGGGTGGACCCGCGCGGTGACGTCCTCGGCGGTGCCGCCGAGCGAGAGGTTCGCGACGTCGAGCAGGCGGACCGTGCGGCCGTGGGGCAAGACGCTGGTGCGGTCGAGACGATCGCGGGCGAGGGCGGCGTTGATGCGCGGGTCGTCGGTCGGGATGCGGGTGTCGCGGCGCTCGGCGTCGAAGCGGCGCTGCAGCTCGACCAGCAGCGCGTCGACGCTGTGGGCGCCGTCGCCGACCACCGACAACGGGATGCGCTTGCACGCGGTCACGACGCGGCCGTCGAGGACGACGATGCGGTGGTCGTCGCCGGGACACGGGCGCTGCACCAGCAGCGAGCGCTCGGTCGCGAAGATCGCGTCGACGGCGCGCCCCAGCTCGTCCTGGTCGTGGGCGCGCGACACCAGCCGGCCCTGGCTCAAGGACAGCGGCTTGACGTAGACCGGCCAGCCGAGCTGGTGGGCGTAGGCGATGGCGTCGGCGCGCCCCGGCCCCTCGACGTGACGGCGAAACCGATCGCGGAAGAACGTCCGCTCCTCGGGCACCCGATAGCCCATCGTGCGCAAGAAGTGCGAGGCGTAGGCCTTGTCCTGCACCACCTTCACCGAGCTGATCGGGTTGAGGTTGAACTTGTTGTCCCAGAAGAACGAGCGCCGCCCGTTGGCGAAGCGGACCAGGCCGACGAAGCGATAGTTCGGCTCGAGCTCGACGGTGGCGCCGATGCGCGGCGCGATCCGCGCGAGCACCTCGGGCATGAACGGGACCCGGGTCACGCGGCCGCGCCGATCCCGAGCGCCGCGCAGACGATGGCGTCGTAGACCCGGGCGGCGACGGCGCGACCGTCGGGGGCGACCCGCGCGTAGGACTCCATCATGATCCCGGCGTTGATCTCCAGGACGGCGGGGCGTCCGTCGGCGTCCTCGACCAGATCGACCGACGCCAGGGCGATCCCGATCGCGTCGGCGGCGCGGACCGCGAGCGCGACCAGCGCGGCCGTGGATGGAGCGGCGGGGTCGAGATCGCGCGGCGTCGAGCCCTGGCCGAGGTTGTGGCGGAAGTTCAGCAAGACCTGCTCGCCGAGCGCGGGCACCGCACGCGGATCGAGCCCGGTCAGCGCCGCGAGCACCAGCGCGGCCTCGTCGGCGGGAGACGGGGCGGCGTGGACGCGCGCGACGGCGAGGTCGACGATGGTGCGAGCGCCGTCGCCGACGACGGTGGGCCGCAGCTTCTCGTAGACGAGGAGCGCGCGGCCGCGCAGCACCAGCACGCGGACCTCGCGCGCGATCGCGACGAACGGCGACACGCACAGCGACCGTCCCCGCGCGAACAGCTGCTGCGCCGCCGCCGACAGCTCGCGCTCGGAGCGGACCCGGACGACGTCGGCGCCGCCGGTGCCTTCGTTGCGCTTGCAGACGACGTCGCGGCCGTAGCGCTCGAACGACTCGCCGAGCGCGCGCCAGCTCCCGGCGTCGGGGACGTACGCGCTCATGCCGGGGTGATGGTGCAGATCGTGCGGGACCGCCGGGACGCCGGCGCCGAGCAAGAGCGCGCTGGTCGCGGCCTTGTCCTTGGCGATGAGCTGCGCGGTCGCGGTGTTGACCGCGAAGTCGTAGCCGAAGACGTGGGTGCGGCGGCCGTCGCGCTCGAGGGCCAGCACCCAGCCGCCGCAGTGCTCGGCGAGTGCGATCGATCGCGCGGCGCAGATCGCGCGGATCGACTCGAGGAGCACGCGCTGCGCGTTGGCGAGAGCAGCCATGGGTGGTGGGCTCAGACCGCGACGGCGAGCTTGATGAACGCGTGGTGCTGGTAGTTGTCGAGGGTGATGTCGTCGAAGCCCAGGTCGAGCATGGGCTTGTCGGCGAGGACGAGGCGGGGCAAGGGCAGGGGCTCGCGGCCGAGCTGCTGCTGCAGGGCCTCGACGTGGTTGAGATAGATGTGGGCGTCGCCGAGGGTGTGGATGAAGTGGCGCGGCCGCTTGCCGACGTCGTGGGCGATCATCGACAGCAAGAGCGCGTAGCTGGCGATGTTGAACGGCACGCCGAGGCCGAGGTCGGCGGAGCGCTGGTAGAGCTGGAGATCGAGCCAGTCGCCGCTGACGTAGAGCTGGAAGAACGCGTGGCACGGCGGCAGCTTCATCCGCGGCAGATCGGCGACGTTCCAGGCGCTGACGATGATGCGGCGCGAGGTCGGATCGCGGCGGATCGTGGC
>JAYTAJ010001257.1:0-5594 GCA_043737575.1 Myxococcales bacterium
TGGCTGATCGCCGCGCCGCTCCTGGCGGCGTGCCCGCCGTCGATCCCGACGCCGCCGCTGCCACCGGTGCGCAGCAAGGTCCACCTGCGCGCGTTCACCGAGACCTCGCCGGTCAGCGCGATCACCTCGGTCGCGGGCTTCGTCTTCGCCAACAAGGGCGCGACGCTCGAGCGGTGGTCGAGCGACGGCCAGGTGCTCGAGCTGTCGGCGATGCACGGGCTGCCCGGCGCCCAGGTCCTCGCGATCGCGGGCGACCCGCGCCGCGGCTGGGTGTGGATCGCGACCGACGGCGGCCTCGGCTACTACGACGCCAAGCGCGAGACCTTCGAGTCGATGCCCGGCAGCCCGCTCGCGACCGACCTCGGCTTCGCCGCGCCCGAGCCGTCGCCCGCACCGACCAGCCCGCTCCTGCCGGGCGCCACGCCCGCCGCGCCCGTCCCCGCGCCCGCGCCGCGCGCGCCGATCGGATCGATCGTCCTCGCCGCGGCGCTCGACGGCGGGCTGTGGATCGGCCACCCCCGCGGGCTGTTCTTCGCGTCGGTGAAGGGCGGCTGGGCGTCGACGCCGATCGCCGATCCGGTCAACGCCCTGCACCAGGGCCGCGACGGCTGGCTGTGGATCGGCAGCGACCGCGGCCTGATCGGACGCGACGTCGCGGGCAAGACGTTCCAGTTCGGCCCGGCCCAGGGCTGCGAGGTCGTGACGGTGCGGTGGATCTCGGCGGCGCCCGGCAGCGGCGTGGTCGTCGTCGGCGAGGACGGCAGCGGCCGCCAGCGCGTCGCGATCGGCCGGACCGGGCAGTGGTCGTCGTACAAGCTGTCGCCCAACGTGCGGTGGAACGGCGGCACGCCGCTCGGCGACGCGCTGGTGGTGATGACCACCGACGGGCTCTACGCGGTGCGCGCCGGTCCCGCCGCCGCGCCCGAGCCGCTGACCCGCGATGGCGCGCGGCTCCTGCCGGTGAACGGGCGCCGCAGCGACGTCTTCCACATCACGCGGCTGCCCGCGCCGCTGCCTGCGGGCGCGCAGACCCTCGGCGCCACCGAGCACGAGCTGTTGATCGGCACCCAGGAGCTGGGCGTCGCGCGGCTCCCGCTCGAGGCGCGACAGCCGATCGGCTGGTTGCGCCGCGCCGCGATGCTCGACGGCGCGGGCGCGCTCACCGTGCTGTGCCAGGCCAAGGACGACTGTTGGCTGGCGACCGGCGCGCCCCACGCGTGGCGCTGGCACGGCCAGCGCTTCGTCGCCGCCGGACCGCCCGACGACGTCGTGCTCGCGATGGTGCGCGGCGATCGCGGCGCGCTCTACGGCCTGCACCGCAAGCCCGAGGGCAAGGCGATCGAGATCAGCCGCATCGAGGGCGAGACCTGGACGCCGATCGGCGTCGCGCTCGAGACCCCCGGCCCCGGGCCCGAGGTCAGCTTCGCGCGCATCGCGCCGAGCGGCCTCCTGTGGGTCGGCCTGCGCTACCGCGACGACGGCGAGCTGCGGCCGTGGGGCGTCGCCACCGTCGATCTCGATCTCGGCGCGGTCGCGTATCACCACGCCAGCCTCGATCCCGGCGAGCGCAAGAAGGGCATCTTGCCGGTCCCGGTCGGCGTCGTCGACGCCGCGTTCCTCGCCGACGACGAGGTGTGGATGGCGAGCCGTCAGGGCGCGGTGCGCATGGTCGGCGACAAGGTCACGGTGTGGAACGAGGGCACGCAGCTGGTGTCGGAGCTGCTCAACGCAGTCGCGGTCACGCCCGGCGGGCTGGTGTTCGTCGCGTCGCCCGACGGCGTCGGCACCTACGACGGCGAGCGCTGGCGCTTCCCGCCCGAGCTGCGGTTCACGACGAACGATCTCGCGCTCGGCAAGGACAACCGGCTGTGGCTCGCCACCGAGCGCGGCGTCGCGATCTTCGACGGCAAGAAGGTGCGCCGCCTCGACGTCCGCCGCGGCATGGTCGAGAACCAGATCCTCGACGTCACGATCGACGAGCTCGGCCGGGTCTGGACCCGCGGCCCGCGCTCGTTGGCCGTGATCACACCCTGACGGTCACGCCGGTGCGCAGGTCGCGGTGCGCGCGAGGCGCTGTGGCGCCACCGCCATCGTCGCCGCAGCCGGCGAGCACCACGATCGTCGCGACCACGACCGCGGCGCGCATCACTTCACCACGTCGACCATCTCCGGAGCCTTGGTCCGGAAGGTCGCGTCGATGTAGTCCATGAGCTCGAGCAAGTTGGTCTCCATCCGCGCCAGGCCGCCGCCGGGCGCGTCCATGTAGAACGTGCCGCCCTCGCAGCCATCGCCGCCGGTGGGCACCGGCACGCCGTCGACGTTGGGCCGGCAGCGGCCGTCGACGTAGACGATGATGAACTTCTGGAACCGCTGCTCGGCCGGCAGATCCGACGCGATCATGTAGCTCTCGAACACCGCCGACAGCACCACCAGATCGTCGGGCTGCTGGCCGTAGCCGTGGAGGAAGTAGACGACCGGATAGCGGCGCGTGGCGTTGGCGGGCGCGCTGTAGCCGGGCGGGAGGAACAGCGCGTACGGCGTGACGCGACCGGTGGTCGGCGGCGTGAACGTCTGCGCCATGCGGATCTCGCCCGCGCCGTTCTCGTCGTCGCGATCGCCGTTCGGCATGCGTCGATCGAGCCACGCGAACACCGACGTCACCCGGTTGATGACCTGCACCGCGGTGCCGACGTGGCGGCCGTCGCCGCTCTGGATCACCGCCTCCGACGCGTCGGGGTTGCCGTAGCGGACGAAGACGTTGTCGGGCAGGTCGGCCCAGTTGACCTGCGTGAAGTCGTAGTTGCCCTCGGGGCCGCCGGTCAGGCCGCCGAAGCCGTCGTAGACGCCGCCGGCCATGCCGAAGCGACCCATGATCGCGCCCATGCCGGCGTTTGCCGACACGCCCGCGTTCAAGAAGTCGCGGATGCCGGCGTCCATCCAGAGGCCGACGGCGCGACGCTGGGCGTCGTCGAAGGTCGCGAGGATGCCCTCGGCGTCGCTCTGGTACCAGCGCGCGAGGTTGGGCGACAGGTTCCATTCGCCGTCACCCTCGCCGCTGTCGTAGCAGGCCGGCGTCGCCACGCTCCACTGGCAGGTGCCGGCGACGCCGTCGAGGCCGACGTCCTCGAACGGCTCGCCGACCTGGCGATCCTGATCGCGCTCGGTGCCGCGCGGGTTGCGCAGCGCGTGGTAGTCGTCGCCGCTGGGATCGGGGTTGGAGAGCGCGTCGAAGCCGGGCTCCTCGGGAGAGGCGACGCCGTCGGTGCCGATGTCGGCGAACGGCTCGTAGGGGCTGGTGACGATCGGCTCGCCGCTGTCGCGATCGCCGTCGCGGTTGACGTCGACCGCGAGCAGGACCTCGGCCGGGTTGGTCTGGGCCACGGCCGGATCGAACACGCCGAGACCGAGGCCGGCCTCGGAGTCGCCGCCGTCGCAGAACGTGATCACCGGCAGCGCGCCGTCGGGGTTGAACTCGCGATCGTAGAAGTTGGCGAGCGGCCGCGGGTTGGCGCAGCGATCGGCGGCGGTGCGCGCGAGGTACGCGGCGTCGACGCCGGGCGGCGCGTAGCCGCGGGCGGCCGGATCGGGGTTGTAGAGCGCCGGGTTCGACAGCGCCCGCGACAGATCGCGCGCCGCCTTCATGTACAGGTTGCGGCGCAAGGTCAGGCCGACGCCGTCGCCGTCCTGGTAGGTCATGTGCTCGAAGTCGGACTTGATCTCGAACTGATCGGCCGCGGGCGGGCGCTGATCGCGCGTGCACATCTCGCCGACGTCGCCGCTGTCGTCGGGCGACGCGGTGCAGAAGCCGCCGAACAGGTAGTCGCGGAACATCGACAGCGAGTACTTCATCGACGGGCCCGGCTCGCCGCCGAGGTCGCCGATGAAGTCGAAGCGATCGCGGTGGCGCAGGCCGATCGACACCGACGCGTTGCCGCCCATCGAGATGCCGACGATCGATCGATACGTGAAGCGACGCGACTCGGTGGCGCCGGCGTCGGCGGGCGCGACGACCTGGTAGGTCACCAGCTCGGGGACGCGAAAGGTGATGCGCGACGCGTAGGCGTCGGCGTCGTCGATGGCGCGGCCCGAGACCGGCGCGAAGAACGGCGTGCCGTCGCCGACGTGGCGCTTGGCGACGACCCGGACGTGACGGCGCAGCCCGCCGCTCGGCAGCCGCGCCGCCTTGTACGGCAGGGTCAGCTCGAAGGCGCGATCCGACGCCGCGCCCGCGGGGCCGAAGGTCACCGCCGGGCCGAGCGCGATGAAGCCGGGGGGCACGATGTCGGCGGCGCACCCGATCGTGACCGGCGCGGTCGGCGGCGTGGTCGCGGCCTGGGCCCGGACCGACGCGCCCGCGAGATCGGCCGCGGCGCTGCCCTCGACCACCACGATGCCGCCCGCGGCGAGGCTGCCGCTGGTGCCGTCGCCGCACTTCAGCTCGGTGGAGTGCTGGGGATCGTCACCGCACGCGGTGAGGAGCCCGATCGAGCCGAGGATCGCGAAGGCGCTGCGCATAGGGGCCGGACGGTAACACCCGACAGCCTCGGGCTGCCTACAGACCGCACGCCGCCGCGAAAAGTTGCCCGCTGTCGTCGGGTCCCCGAATCTCGGGCGAGGGACAGTGATCAAGGTCAAGGCCGACATGCACGTGGCGCCCGCGCTGCGCCGCTGGACCATCCGCGGCGTGCTCGCGCTGGTGGTGGCGGGCGCGATCGCGTACATCCCGGCCGGGGGCGTCGACGATCGCGCGGCGCGGCTGCGCCGTCAGCTCGACGCCACCCGCGCCGAGGCCACCGAGCTGCGCGCGGGCAACGCGCTGCGCGCCGCCGAGGTCGAGGCCCTGCGCACCGATCCGTCGGCGATCGAGCGCCGCGCTCGCGACGATCTCGACATGGTCTACCCCGACGAGATCGTGATCCGCCTCGATGGGCTCGACGAGCGGGTGTCGCCTTGAGGCCTCGGCTCCCGGACGCAGAGCGCTCGCCTCCCTTCGGGAGACTCACCGCTCTGAGGAGCCGTGCCTTGCGTCGCGCCGCCGCGGTGACCTGGGCGCCGGCCCTCGCGCTCGGTGGCTGCGTGCTGGTCGCGCTCGGCCTCGGGCCGATCGATCTGCACGAGCAGACGCCGGGGCCGGGCGACGCCCTCGGGCTCGCCGCGATCGCGGTGCTGCTCGGCGCGGCGATCGCGCGCCGCCTGCGGTTCGAGCCGCCCAGCGCGCGAGCGCAGCGGGTGTCGTGGTGGCTCTCGGCCGCGCCGACCCTGGTCGACATCGAGATGGCGCTCGCGATCAGCGCGGGCACGGGCGCGGTGCTCGCGGTCACGGGCGGCGTCGCGTCGCCGGTCCACCCGCTGGTCTACGGCGTGGTCGCGTTCGGCCTGACGCTGCTGTCGACGCCGGGCGCCGCGGTCGCGCTGCTCGCGCCCGCGATGATCGAGGGCGCCTGGGTCGCGCGGTCCGACGATCCGCGCGCGCTGCTCGCCCCCGCCGCGCTGCACGCGGTGTTCCTGGTCGCCGCCGCCGCCGCCCACGCCCTGTTCCTGCGCGGCCTGGTCGAGAGCCACCGCCGCCGCCGCACGCTGCGCCTCGACCGCGA
>JAYTAJ010001258.1:0-5594 GCA_043737575.1 Myxococcales bacterium
CCTGCACCGAGTCGAAGCCCGGCATGATCCAGTACTCGGCGCCGACGCCGAACGCGTAGTGGCGGTTCTGCAGCTGGTACTCGACGCCGGCGCCGCCCGCGAACATCGGCGAGAACCGCTCGCCGGGATCGGTGATGCCGACCTTGCCGAGCACGTTCGACGAGATCATCGCCACGCCAGCGCCGCCCTCGGCGTAGAGCGCGATCGCGTCGATGCGGGCGGTGAGGCGACCATCGGCGCGGGCGCGATAGAACTGCAGGTACTCGCCCTCGGGCGGCGGCGGCACCGTGGCCTCGTGGGTCGACGCGCCCGCGGCGATGCCGAGCGACAGGAACGACCACAGGTCGTAGCCGACCCGGAGCGCGAGGGCGGGGCCGGGCGCCGCCCAGTCCTTGGCGGTGCCGATCACGACGTCGGCGCCGAGCCCGGCCTCGGCGTACACGCCCTTCGACGCCGGCCGGGCCTCGGCGATCGCCGGGACCGTGACGGCCGCGAGGGCGATCGAGAGCAGGAGCCGGCGCATGAGTACGTCGACGATCGTCGGCCGGACCGATGGCGTCAAGTCGCAGCGCCGGAGATCACGGCGCGGTGGGCGGCTGGTAGACGAAGTCGTCGAGCTTGCGCCGATCGGCCGACAGCGTCAGGGTCTGCGGCGGCATGTCGCCGCTGGGCGTCAGGGTGACCTGATCCCCGGCGATGACGTAGGTGCCGCCGACCTCGGCGTCGAGCAGCAGGTGGCGGTAGCTGCCGTCGGGGTCGAGGGTGATCTCGTAGCAGCCGCCGCGGCTGCCGGCCGGCATGCACTCGCCGCGGTACAGCGTCGACGCGGCGACGCGCTGGCCGTCTGCGGTCAGGCTCGGCGCGCCGTCGACCGGCGCCGGCGTCACCGGCGGTGGGGCCGATTTCGCGGGGCAGCCCGCGAGCAAGCCCAGGAACGAGACGATCCAGAGGAGACGCGGCAAGCGGATGGGCTTCACGCCGACAGCCTACACGATCAGGTCGGGCTCGCCCGCCGACAGCGCCGTGGTCACCACCACACGAAGAACACCCACAGCTTGTAGACGCCCCAGGCGACGGTCGCGAGCACGATGACCCCGCCAAGGGCCGTGCCCACCACCTTGGCGATGCGGTCTTTGGCCTTCGGCTCCACGGCGACAGCGTAGCAGCGCTGCTACCATCCGCAGGATGGCCGGTGCGTCGTCGGAGTTGCAGGTCATGGCGCAGGTGGCCATCGCCGATGGCGATGATGCCCTCGCCGCCGGCGCTCTCCTCGAGCTCGGCCGCCGCCAGCTGGCCGAGGGCGACCACGTCGCCGCCCTGGCCTCCTTGCGCCAGGGGGCGGAGCGCGCGGCGCTGCTCGGCGAGGGCGTGCTCGGTCATGCGCTCGCGGAGCTCGCGGTGGGCCTCACCGCGGTGGGCGAGCACGATCTGGCCGATCGGACGATGGTCAGCGCGCTGGCGCACCTGCGGCGTGCGGGCGATCTCCCGGGCAGCGCGGACGTCGCCCTGAAGCGGGCGCGCGCACTCGCGGTCGCCGGTACGACGTCACCACGGATCGAGGGGGCGTGGGCGGACGCATCGCGGCGCTGCGCGATGGCCGGGCTGGACGCCCTGGAGCTCGAGGCCGGGCTCGCTGCGACCCGACTCGCGTGCGCTCGCGACGACACGGCGCTCGCGCTGGGCTGGCTGCACAAGCTGGTACCGCGCCTCGCTGACCGTGACGACGCGGACGCGATCTGGGCACGCGACGAGCTGCGGGCTCGGTTGGCACGCGTCCGCTGATCGGAGGCCGGCCGGCTCGCCCCGCTGCGGAGGCTCCGGAAATCCAGGTCCCGCCCGGCTCCGAGCGAACCCCTCGCGGTATGCTCGCGAGGGTGAGCGACCGAGCCTCCAGGGAGCGCGCCGAAGCGCTCGTGCGCGTCGACGCGCCGCCGGCCGATCAGGCCGACGCGTGGCTCGCGGTCGCCGAATCCGAGCCGTGCTTCCGCTGGCGAAGCGCGCCCGCACGTGACGCGCTCGATCGCGCCGCCGCGCTGCTGCCGCTCCACGATCGGCACGACCTCGACGCTCGCGCGGCGCTGCGCCGTGCTGCGCTCGAGCTTGCCGACGAGGATCCGGCGTCGGCGCGCCAGCTGGCGGACCTCGCCACCGTCGCCGCCCAGCGTGCCGGCGATCGGACGCGCGCGACGCTGGCCAGGATCATCGCGGCGCGGGCCGCGCTCCGCGATCCCGCACTGGTCGGCGGGGCGGCCGGCGAGCTCGAAGCGATCGCGGCCGAGATCGCCGCGAGTGACGACCGCGAGGCCGGCGGCAGCCAGCTGCTCGCGATCGAGATGGGCGCGCAGCTGATGATCGCGTCGGGCGAGCAGCAGCTCGTGGCGCTCGATCTCGAGGCCGCGCGCCGTGCGTACGATCAGGCGGAGTCGATCCTGCGCGAGGCTCCCGCCGGGGCGCTGCTCGACGCACGCTTCCTCGCGCTCCAGGGAACCGCGCTGACCGCGCAGCTGACGCGCGCGTTCGGCCGTGCGGCGGATCGGCTGCGGACCATCGTCAGGCTGACGAACTCGCACGTGGCCCAGCGCGACGAGCTCGAGGCGCGCATGGCGCTCGGTCACATGCTGACCCAGCTCGGTAAGCACGACGAGGCGGTCCGCCACCTCGACCTGGCGCGAGCGCTCGCCAAGGCGTCCGCCACCGTGGACGAGCGGATGCTGGCCGCGCAGTCGGCGGCGCTCGCGGCGCTCCACGGCAAGAGCTACGGCCGCGCGCTCGATCGCGCGTACGAGGCGCTCAAGCTCGCGGGACTCGAGAAGCGCGAGCTCCGCAGCTACAGCTCGGCGGTGACGCTGATCGCGCAGATCCATCTCGCGCGCGAGAACCCGAGCGAGGCCTACCTCGCGCTGGTCTACGCCGCGGCCTCGGTCAAGCAGCGGCTGGGCCCGCACGCCACCGTGCTGTTCGACGCCCAGATCGACGAGCTCAAGCGGGCGATGGGGCCCGTGAAGTTCGAGGCGATGTGCGAGGAGATCATCGCCGCACGCGCGGCGCGCCAGCGGCTCGAGTCGACGTGATCAGTCGGCGCTGACGACGCCGCGCTCGACCAGCTCGACCAGCGCACCATACGCGGCCTCGGCCAGCGAATCCTCGTCGTTGATGTGGGCCACGAGCGCCGCGACGACGACCTTGGCGATGGCGGCGCCGAGATCGCAGCGCGCGAGTGCCGCGAGGGCGAGCGCGGCGTTGTCGTCACCGGGCTCCTCGGCGATCGCGAGCAACGCTTCGCCGAGGTGCTCGCCGAGGTGCTCGAGCGCGGCCAGCCCGAGCATCGAGACCGGCGCCTCGGTCCACTCGAGGATGATCGCCTCGAGCCGCGGATCATCGGGCCACAGGCGCGCCGCCACCAGCGCGGCCAGCGAGCCCCGCGGCACCTCGCCGCGCGCGAGCATGCCCAGCAACGGCTCGCCCGCCTCGAGGAGCTCGCCGGGCACGCGATCCGCGTCGTCGAGCGCGAGCCAGAACACCTGCCCGAGCGCGTCGTCGTGCTCGCCGAGGACGAACCGGCGCAACCAGCGCGCCGCCTCGGCGGCCTGCATGTCCTTCAGCGCCGCGACCAGCACCGCCTGGGGCTGCAGTCGTGGGTCGGCGTCCGACGTCTCGTCGGAGCTCGCGCTCGCGTAGGTCTCGAGCAGCGCCGCGAACGCCCGGCCATCACCACCCGGGGGCCGCGCGAGCACGCGCGCGGTGGCACGGACCAACGGATCGTCGAGCTGGGCGATCCGGTGATCCGGAACCGGTCGCCCGGTCATCGCCAGCGCACGCGTCGCCGCCAGCGCCTCCTCGTCCCCGCCGAGCTCGACCAGGTCCTCGAGCTCGCGCGCCGCTTCGTCGGTCACCACACCGGCGTCCGCGATCGCGAGCGCCGCGGCGACCCGCACCGTCGGGTCGGCGTCGGTCAGCGACTCGATCAGCACCGCCGCGAGGGCGGCGTTGGTCCGCGCACCGGTGCCGAGGGCCTCGACCGCCAAGGCTCGCACCCGCGGCGAGCGGTCGGCTGCCGCGCGCGCGAGCCGCTCGTGCACCTCGCGCAGGTACGGCCCCGGGGCCGCTGCGCCGAGCGCGGCGAGGTACGCGACGACGTAGAGCGGAGCGACGAAGGGCGGCAGCTCTGACGCCAGCGCCGACAGCCGCTGGGTCAGCCCCTCGCGATGCGCCGCGAGTGCACCGAGCACCGCGACGAGATCGACGATCCGGCCGGTGACCGCCGCGCCCGGCTGGCCCGCGGCCGAGGGGTCCGGCAGGTGTCCGGGGGGCTCGAGCTCCCAGGCAGCCTGCACCGCGGCCGACAAGGCTCCCTCCAGGAGCGCGCGCGCGCGGCGTCCGAGCGGGCCCGCGACCAAGCCGATCTCGCCGAGCCAGAGCGCCACCGTTCGCGCGATGGGGCGCGCCGCCTGCAACTGCGCTCCGATCGCGAGCAGCTCGTCGTCGGCCTCGTCAGCGCCGACGGCGACCAGGGCCGCGACGCGGCCCAGCGCGCCGAGATGCAAGATCGCCTCGACCGGGCCATCCTCGGACAAGGCGGTCGCGTACTCGATCGCGGAAGCCGCGTCCCGCCGCGCGAGGGCACGGAGCGTCTCGACCAGCACCCGTGACGCCAGCGGATCGAAGCGATGTTCGGCGAGGCCCACCATGGTGTGGTCGGCATGGTCGGCGCACCGCGACCCGAGCCACCCGACCAGCCTCTCGAGATCCGGCGTCACCTCGCCGAACGGCGCGGGCACCAGGATCTCCTCGGGGATCCGGTAGGCGTCGGCGCCGAGCGCTTGCAACAGGCGCTCGAGTCGCGTTGACAGCTTCATCGCGTTCCATCCTATCCGAGACCGCCGGCCGTCGCGGCCATCAGCGCGCCGGCGCCGATCGCGATCGCGGTCGACAACCACAGGCGAACGCTGGCCCGCCGCCGCGCCTCCGTCAGCCGGCCCGCCCCGATCACCGGGTTGGCGGTGAACACGCTGACGCGCGCCGGGTCGCGCAGCGTCGGCGCTAGCGGATCGTTCTCGAGGGTCACGGTGCCGACGACGTGGACCTGATCTCCGTCCCGGAAAGACCAGACGCGGATCGGCGTCCGGAGCCGCCTCGGCAGCGATGCGTCGGCGCCGAGGGTTCGTGCCGCCGCGTCCCCGATGGCACCGCTCATCAGCCACGGTGTCGCGCGCACGCGCGCCGGAGCCGGATCGACGATGACCCTGCGCTGATCGTCGCGGATCTCGAACCGACTCGTGCTCGTCCACCGCTGTCGCTCGTGCTCGGCCACCCACATCGCGACGTCGCGATCGGTCCCGGGTACGTGCGGAGGATCGCCGATCGCGTGCGCCGTCCCCTCGAACGCGACCCGGCGGTTGGTCTCGGTCTGCACCGGCACGGGCGCGCCACGCAGGCGAGCCCGCTCGAGCGCCGCTGCACCGAGCGCCACGATCGCGGCACCGAGCACGAACGTCGCCGCGGTGGTCTCGGCCACGACGACGAAGGCCGCCGCGAACCCGACCAGCCCGGCGATCGCAGACCCGGCGATCCGCGGCCGCAGCCGGTCGTGGTCG
>JAYTAJ010001259.1:0-12855 GCA_043737575.1 Myxococcales bacterium
CTGCCGATCGACAACATCGCGGTCGAGCCGGTCGCGGCGTACCTCGCCGATCGCCTGGTCACCGCGCTGACGCCGAGCCTGCCCGCGGGCGTGGTCCACGCGATCGAGGTCTCGGTCCACGAGAGCCCGGGCCAGGGCTCGACCTGCGCGATCGTCCTCGGCTGAGCCGCTACAGGCTGCGGCGCGGCGACACCAGCGCGTTGGCGATCAGCAAGCCCGCGACGATCGCCATCGCGACCACGAAGGTCGCGAACGTGGTCTCGATGCCGGTCATGGTGTTGCGATCGAGCAGCGACGAGATGCCGCGGAAGCCCATGCTGCCGGGCACCAGCAAGATCACCGCCGGCACCTGCACCACCTGCTGCGTCCGATCGAGCAGCCGCGCGTAGAGGTTCGCGAACACGCCGAGCGCGAGGGCGCCGACCAGCACGCCGAGCTCGGGCCCGAGCAGCTGCGTACCGTAGTTCGAGCCGGCGTAGCCGATCAGCGCCGCCAGCAGGATCCAGCCGATCGCGCGTTGCTCGGCGTGACACACCACGACCATGCCGAGCGAGCCCGCGACGAACGCGGCCCACTCGCTCCACGCCGGCAGCGCTTTCGGCACCACCGGCGCGACCTGCCACAGCGTGTGGGCGACGCGTTCGCCGAGCGCGACGCCGAGCGCGAGCTGGAGCAGCACGACCACCGCCGACATCATCCGCGCGGTGCCCGAGACCAGATTGCCCGTCGCGATCTCGGTCATCGCGGTCGTGAGCATCAGGCCCGGCAAGAGCGCGATCAGCGCGGCGATCGTGACGATCGATGGCGACACGCCAGGCACCAGCCGCGCCGCCGCGCCCGCACCGAACGCCGCCGCGAACGCGCCGATCAGCTCGAGGGCGCGCTCGCTGTCCGAGCGCAGCCGCAGCACGGTCGCGACCAGGCCGACGACGAGCCCGACCACCGCGCCCGCGATCACGTCGCGCCCGCCGCCGCCGAAGAACACCGCGACCGCCGCGGCGGTGAGCGCGAACGTCAGGATGCGGATCGGTCGGCTCCACTCGGGCGGCCCGTGCTCGATGCGCTCGATCTCGCGCAGCCCGACGTCGGAGTCGATCTCTCGCGCCAGCACCGCGTCGGCCAGCGCGTCGAGCTTCGCCAGCTTGCCGAGGTCGAGCTCGCCGGTGTCGACGCGCATCATCCCCGTGCGCAGCTCGGCGGGATCGCCGAAGCCGATCGTGAGCGACGTCGGCGTCGACATGATCTGCGCCGACAGCCCGAGCCGTCCGCACACCACCGCGAGCGCCTCCTCGAGCCGATGGGCCGGCGTGCCGTAGCGATGCAGGGCGCGGCCGAGCGCGAGCACGAACCGGATCCGGGCCCGCTCGACCGCCTGGCGATCGGCCAGGGACAGCTGATCGGTGATCGCGCCGCGGCGCACGCGATCGGTGGGATCCTTGCGGTCAGCCATCGCCGCCAAGGAATACCCGACCCCGATGCAAAGTTGTCCTTACTACCGGGTCGCCCGCGTCCGAAAAACCGAAAGCCCCCGGGGGATATCCGAGGGCTTCAACGGCTCTGAGCGAATCTTCAGCGAATCTAAGCGGACGTCAGATAGGTCAGGAAAGTCGAAGAGTTAGGTGCAAGGGTAAGGCGGAACTAAGCTAGCTATCTACACTTGCTGGGCGGCACCCCGACAAGCTGTCACGGATAGGAGCAAGGTCTGAGCCAGGCTGGCAAGGGATCGCGCAATACCTTGTATTCACGCAGGTTGCATGTTACGCGAGGGGTCTAACGCCCGCCGCGCCGCAACCTCCTCACGACATCCGTGTCAGGGGCGGCCACCTGGGTTGCAACAGTTTGCAGAGTGGTTCGATGGGTCAAAACATCCTGGTGGTAAACGCCGAGGGTCCGGAGTGCCGGGTCGCGGTGGTCGAAGAGGGCAACCTCGCCGAGCTGTTCGTCGAGCGAAAGCACGACCGCGGCATGGTCGGGAACATCTATCGCGGCAAGGTCACGCGCGTGCTGCCCGGCATGCAGGCCGCGTTCGTCGACCTCGGCAACAAGGTCGAGCGCGCCGCGTTCCTGTTCGTCGGCGACGTGCTTGGCGCCGACGACGGCAAGAAGCTGTTCGACGACGTCGACGTCGAGGACGGCGACGAGGCGCCCGAGGGCGCGGCGTCGCGCATCGCCCGGACCAAGAAGCAGCTCGCCCAGCGCAAGATCGAGGACCTGCTGAAGTCCGGCAACGAGGTCATGTGCCAGGTCGTGAAGGATCCGATCGCCCAGAAGGGCGCGCGGGTCACCGGCTACCTGTCCTTGCCCGGCCGCTACAGCGTCTACATGCCCGCGGTCGGTCAGGTCGGCGTGTCGCGGCGCATCGCGTCCGACAAGGAGCGCAAGCGGCTCCGCGACATCGTCGCCAAGGGCCGGCCCAAGCACGGCGGCTTCATCGTCCGCACCGCGGCCGAGGACACCGACGAGCAAGAGATCAAGGACGACGTCGAGTACCTGTCGCGGCTGTGGACCGAGATCGGCAAGCGCGAGGACGCCCACAAGGGCGCGGGGCTCATCCACCCCGAGCTCGATCTGCCGCTGCGCCTGGTGCGCGACCTCGTGAAGGAGAACACGACCGAGGTCCACATCGACGACGAGGAGCAGTACACGCGCATCAAGCGCTTCACCGAGACCTTCCTGCCGCGCTACGCCGAGCGCATCAAGCGCTACGAGGGCCGCCGGCCGATCTTCGATCACTTCGGGATCGAGCCGCAGCTGCGGGTCGCGGTCGCGCGCAAGGTGCCGCTGCGCTCGGGCGGCTCGCTGGTCATCGATCAGGGCGAGGCGCTCACCGCGATCGACGTCAACACCGGTAGCTTCACCGGCTCGAACAACAACCTCGAGGAGACCGTCACCCTCAACAACCTCGAGGCGTGCGACGAGGTCGCGCGGCAGCTCCGCCTGCGCAACATCGGCGGCATCATCGTCATCGACTTCATCGACATGGACAAAGAGGGCAACCGCAAGAAGGTGTGGGACGCCTTCCAACTCGCCCTCAAGAAGGATCGCGCGCGCTGCAACGTCACCAAGATCAGCGAGCTCGGCCTGGTCGAGATGACGCGCAAGCGCACCCGCGAGTCGCTGTCGCAGGTGCTCACCGAGCCGTGCCCGACCTGCGAGGGCGCGGCGGTCGTGAAGTCGTCGACGACGGTGGCCTACGAGATCCTGCGCGAGGTCCGTCGCTCGGGCTCGCTGGTCGACAACGACAAGGTGCAGATCGAGGCGTCGCCCAAGGTCGCCGAGCTGCTCAGCACCCGCGAGCGCGACTACCTCGACGGCCTCGAGAAGAAGCTGCAGAAGAAGCTCGAGGTCGTGGCCCAGAAGGGCTGGAAGCCCGATCAGTTCCGCGTCGCCGGCAAGATGTCGTCCGACATCGCGGCGGAGGAGGCGAAGCAGGCCGCGACGATCGCGGGCCACGCGCCGCAGCCGCGCAGCGCGCGGGTGAGCAGCGGTGACAGCAGCGGCGGGAGTGGGGCCGGGGGCAAGCGCCGCCGTCGCGGCGGTCGCGGCCGCTGACGATCCGAGGGAACCGAGGATCCGAATCTCCTCTGGGAGTCGAGTCCGAAGCGCGGTTCTGACCAACGCTCTGAGCACTGCTCACCCGCATCTGACCGCAACGCGTGGGTACCTCACTGATACCCCACGTAGATTTTTCCGATCTTGCTGCAACTTTGGGCCGGGATCTGCGACAAATATCGCAGTGCCAACGTACCCGCCTCCGTCGTCGTCCAAGGTGGTGCGCGTGCTGCAGTCGCTCGATCTGCGCCATGCCGCGGTCCCCGATCCGTCCACCGAGGATGGCGATCAACGGCTGGCCGAGGGCTCGAATCCGGGTCTCGTCCCCGGGGGTGCGGTAGGCTCGGCGGGTGAGCCTGACCCGTCGGATCCTGGAGAGCACCCGCTCGGGGATCTCGCAGCTGACCTCGCTCGTGATCGCTGACGACGAACCGCTGTCCAGCGTCGAGGCCGCCGCGCTCGAAGCCGAGCTCGCGGTCCGCAAGAAGGCCCGCACGGGTGAGCCGGGCCGGTCGCCGATCGCCAAGCTCGCGGGCGCCGGATCGCGGGCGGCGCGCACCAAGCTCGCCGCCGAGCGCGTGCGTCGCATCGGCGGCGCCAAGGCCGAGCGCGTCGCCGCCGACAAGCGCGCGGCCGACGAGGCGTTTCGCCGGATGAAGGAGCAGGCGGCGCGCGGCGGGTCGTCGTCGAGCACGTCATCGTCGTCGAGCTCGTCGTCGTCGGGCGCGAGCAGCAGCGGTCGCGGCCACAAGCCGCGCACCAGCTCCTCCGACGCGCAGCTCGCCGACTGGTACAAGACGCTGAACCTGACGCCGGGCGTCGACTTCGCCGATATCAAGAGCGCGTACCGCCAGCTGATGCGCAAATACCACCCCGACATGCACGCGGGGAATCCGCAGAAGCAGAAGGCAGCGAACGAGCTGTCGATGCGCGTGACCGCGGCCTACAACGGCCTGCAGCAGCACTTCGGCAAGTAGCCGATGAGCGCGCCTCGTAGGTACTCGCCCGAGATCATGAGGGTTTCTCGGTGACGATCGCGGCGCCGCGAACTTGACTCTGTCCGGGCTTCGGACAAACTGCGCGCTCGATATGCAGATCCTCCCTCGCTCGCGCGAAGTCAGCGCCAGCACCTTCGGCCTCGCTCTGACCGCTCTTTTTATTGCACTGGTCGGCTACTACGGCGGTTGATTCGACTCCGCGCAGTGGCGCGACCAGTCACCGTGCTCGACCCGCGTGCCCAGGCGCGCCAGCTCGGGTGACGCCAGCGCGTAGAGCCAGGCCCACGTCGTGCCCGTCGCGATCGTGACCTCGGCGAGCACGCGCACGAAGTCGTCGCCCTCGTAGGCGTCGAGCAGCGGCAGCGCCGACGCCAGATCGGCCAGCACGATCAGCTCGCCCTGCACCGGCCCGGCATCGTCGACGACCAGCCCGGGGTAGCCGCTGGGGAACGCGTAGATCGTCCCGAGGGCCGTCGCCGGGATCGCGCTCTTCACGTACGCCTCGATCAGGCTGCGCGACGACTGACCCGCGCGCAGCGTGCCATAGACGAACAGCCGATCGACCACGGTCGACGGCACGGTGCGACGATCGCCCTTGCCCACTCCTTGGGTTGTAACAGGTCGCCTCGGCCGACGCATCGGGGTAGCGTCGGCGCCGTGATCCCGACGCTGTCGCCGCGCGCGAAGAAGCTGGTCGCCGCGGGCATGGTCGGAGCACTGGTCGGGATCGCGGCGGCGGTGCTGGCGTTCGCGCGGCCGGCTGCCCTCGAGGGCATCGAGCTGTGGACGTACGATCAGCGCGCGCTGGCGGCGGCGCGGCCCGACGCGGCGTCGCGCGACATCGTGATGATCGAGGTTTCCGAGCAAGACATCGAGGACGCCGAGGATCACCTCGACGTGACCTGGCCGTGGCCGCGCGCGATGTACGGCTACCTCGCCGCCTACTGCAAGACCGCGGGCGCGAAGGTGATCGTGTTCGACTGGCTGTTCCAGGATCGCGGCCAGTACTCGGTCGGCGACGCCGAGGAGTTCGCGCAGGCGATGCGCGACGCCGGCAACGTCGTCATCGGCCTGGCGCTGACCAAGGCGATGCTGGTCGAGCGCGCCAAGGGCGGCGCGTGGGCGGCGCCGCTCGCGACCTACCCGACCCGCGCCGAGGCCGAGCGCGCGGCGATCCAGCTCCTGGCGTGGAACACCCGCGTCTTCCTGGTGCCGAGCGGCGGCGAGACGACGGTCTGGTACGGCGGCAAGGGCCGCGGCGAGGACGTGGTCGCGGCGTGGCGGCGGATGTCGGGCGCCGAGGAGATCGCCGCGCTGTTCGGCGAGCCGGCGGTCGAGCCGGCGCCACGCGAGCTGACCGCGCCCGAGCTGGCGACCGAGGTCACCGCGGCGTCGATCATCGAGCGGCGCGACGGCCTCGACGGCGCCGACGGTGCGATCGCGATCGAGCGGCGCGACGGCATCGATCCCCCGCTCGCGGTCATCGCCGCGGGGCCGGCGCGCACGGGCAACGTCTACCAGGCCGCGGAGCGCGACGGCATCATGCGCCGTCACGCGCCGCTGGTGCGCCACCGCGATCGGCTGTATCCGTCGCTCGCGCTCGCGGCGTACCTGGTCGCCCACCCCGACGTCACGCCGCGCCTCGACGGTCACGACCTGGTGCTCGGGGCCCGCCGCATCCCGCTCGACGACGACGGCCGCTACAGCGTCCGCTTCCACGGCGACGGCGTCTACGCCCGCATCCCCGCCTACGAGATCCTGCGGTCGCAGGCGCTGCTCGACGAGGGCAAGCCGCCCGCGGTCGACTTCGCGCGGCTGCGCGGCAAGTACGTGATCGTGTCGGCGACCGGCCAGGCGCTGCGCGACATCCGCGTCACGCCGCTCGGCAAGCCGACGCCGGGCTCGGAGATCCAGGCGACCGCGCTCGACAACCTCGAGGCCGACGCGGTGATCGAGCGGCAGTCGCGGCTGGCCGACGCCCTCGCCGCGCTCGGGCTGTGCGCGCTGGTCGCGATCGCGGTGACGCTGGTGTGGAGCGCGACCCGCCGCACCCTGATCGCGCTGGCAGCGACGACCGCGATCACCGCGGGCTCGCTGTTCGGCTTCTGGTCGGTGGCGACGTGGCTCTACGACGCCCACGGCGTGTGGATCGCCGTCGCGACGCCCGCGCTCGGTGCGCTGGCGTCGGTGTTCGCGATCATCCTCGTCACGTCGGCGGCCGAGCGCCGCAACCGTCGCTTCGTCCAGGAGGCGCTCGGCCGCTACACCTCGCCCGCGCTGGTGCGCGAGCTGATCGAGCACCCCGAGCACCTGTCGCTCGAGTGGGGCGAGCGCCGCGGCATGTCGGTGTACTTCTCCGACATCGCCGGCTTCACCACGATCAGCGAGGGCCTCACGCCCGAGGAGCTGGTCGCGCTGCTCAACGACTACCTGACCCACATGACCGATCTCGTCCTCGAGCACGGCGGCGTCGTCGACAAGTACATCGGCGACGCGGTGATGGCGTTCTGGGGCGCGCCGATCCCGAACCCGCAGCACGCCGCGGCGGCGATCCGCTGCGCGATCGCGATGCGTGATCGCTGCGCCGCGCTGCGGCCGCAGTGGCAGGCCAAGTTCGGCGTCGACGTCTTCGCCCGCGCCGGGCTGGCGTCGGGCGACGCCGTCGTCGGCAACATGGGCTCGAAGCACAAGTACAACTACACGGTCATGGGCGACATGGTGAACCTGGCGTCGCGGCTCGAGGGCGCCAACAAGGCCTACGGCTCGAGCCTGATGATCTCCGAGCCGTGCTTCCTCGCGGTGCAGGAGCTGGTGGTCGCGCGCGAGCTCGATCTGCTCGCGGTGAAGGGCAAGGAGCGGCCGGTCCGGGTCTACGAGGTGCTCGGCGAGCGCGGCCAGGTCGGCGCCGACGTGATCGCCCGCACCGAGGCCTTCACCGCGGCGCTGGCGCAGTACCGCGCCCGTGATTTCGCTGGCGCCCGCCGCGGGTTCGAGGCCATCGTGATGAAGACACCCGATGATGGCCCGTCGAAGGCGTACGTCGATCGCTGCCGGCTGCTCGAGGCCGAACCGCCGGACGCCGACTGGGACGGCGTGTGGCACCTGAAGGAGAAGTAAACGATGCGGATGAAGAACGTCCTGGTGCGGGGGCTCGCGGCGATCGTGGTGGCGATGGCGGCGACCGCGGCGGGTGCGCCGTCGGTCGGCAAGGTCGTGACCGTGCGGGTGATGAGCGCGAAGGTGATGAAGGCGCCGAAGTTCATCGGCGCCGCGGCCGGCTCGGTGTCGCGCGGCGATCAGCTGACGATCGCCGAGGTCAAGGGCGACTGGTACCGCGTGACCGGCGTCCGCACCGGCTGGATCAACCGCACCAGCGTCGTCGAGGGCAAGGTCGCGTTGTCGAGCTCGCCCGGCGGTGGCGGCAGCGCGTCGCGCGACGAGGTCGAGCTGGCGGGCCGCGGCTTCACGCCCGACGTCGAGCGCGAGTACCGCGGCAAGCACCCCGATCTCGACTTCCAGCACGTCGACGCGATCGAAAAGACCGGCATCGACTTCACCGAGCTCGAGGCGTTCGTCGCCGAGGGCAAGCTGGGCGGTGACCAGTGAAGCGGGTCGCGCTGCTCGCGCTCGTCGCCACGCTGGCGATGACCTCGTGCAAGGTCCAGCTGACGCCCGAGGGCATCATGAAGACCTTCGAGGCGATCAAGGACGCTCGCAAGGACCTCACGCCCGAGAACGAGTACTGGACCGGGCGCTCGGTCGCGACCAACCTCCTGGCCCGCCACGACTATCAGTACGTCGACGCCGACGCCCTCGAGGACGGCAAGCTCCGCGGCGCCACCGCCTACGTCTCGGCGGTCGGCGGCGTGCTCGCGGCGTCGGCGATGGAGACCACCCGCGACGGCGATCGGCCGGCGCCGATCAGCGGCTGGCACTTCACGATCATCGACAGCGACACCATCAACGCGTTCGCGGCGCCGGGCGGCTGGGTGTTCGTCACCAGCGCGGCGGTGCGCGCCGCCAAGAGCGAGGACGAGCTGGCCGCGGTGCTGGCCCACGAGATCGCCCACGTCGTGCGCGGCCACGCCCTCGGCTCGATCAAGAAGGGCCGCTGGGCCAACGTCGCGAAGACGATGCTCGACACCTCGGTCCAGCTCGACGCGCAGCAGCTCGGCGATCTGACCAAGGTCTTCGAGGGCGCGATGGACGACATGATCGACGGCATCCTGGTGAAGGGCTACTCGCGCGACACCGAGTACGAGGCCGATCGCATCGGCCTGGCGATCATGACCCACGCCGGCTACGACCCGCAGGCGTTCGTGCGCTACCTCGACACGCTCGAGCACGCGCAGGGCGGCGGCAGCGGCGGCTTCACCGCCACCCACCCCAAGGCCAGCGAGCGGATCGCCAAGCTCAAGGCCCAGGCCGAGCAGCTCGGTACCAAGGCGGTGCCGAAGGTCCGCGTGGCGCGCTTCGCGAAGGCGACGAAGAGGCTGTGACGCGCGCCGTCGTGATCGCGTCCCTCGCCGCGTGCTCGGCGCCGGGCGCCGCCGAGGTCGACGCGGCGCTGCCGATCGACGGGCCCGACGATCCGTGGGCGACCTACACGATCGCGATGGGCGCGCACGCCGCGACCATCAGCGGCGGCGGGCCCGGCAACCCGGTGCGCGCGATCGTCGAGGTCAGCGGCCGCGACTACCAGTTCGCGTTCGATCCCTCGGCGCAGTACGTGCTGACGATGCCGACCCAGCCCGAGGATCAGCTCGACTGGAACAAGCTGCCCGGGCTGTCCGACTGCAGCACCGCCGATCTGTCGGTCAACGGCGCGATGTTCGGCTGGCGCTGGCGCCTCGATCTCGAGCCGCCGGTCCTCGAGGTCACCGCCTACGCCAACAACGATCGCGTCCACCTGACGACGCCGACCCTGATCACGGTCACCGCCGCCGAACTGGCGAGCACGACGCCGTTGCGTTACCGCTTCGCGATCGACGGCGATCGCTACCGCTTCGCGATCCGCGGCGCTCTCGGCGATCGCGCGATCGACGTGACCGCCGAGCTGCCGCGCAGCTGCCCGACGATCGATCCGCGGCTGACCAAGTGGGCCGCGGGCTTCTACTTCGGTGGCACGTCGGTCGCGCCGAGCGTCATCACCGCGCGCATCAGCGAGCAGCCGTTCACGGAATGAGCGGCGCCTCGGTCGTGACGCCGGCGCCGAACCAGCGGATCGCGCCCATCGTGATCAGGGTCGCGTTGCCGCTCACCTGGTTCAGCTCGATGAACTTGCCGGTCGCCGCGGTGAAGCCGTCGTCGGCGAAGCCGTACATCCGGCCGCCCCAGTAGGCGACGCCGAAGATGTTGTTGAAGCCGGTGCCGGTGCCGATGAGCGTCGCCTGCCAGTTGTTGGCGGGGTTGACCGAGGCGAGGAAGTCGTTGCCCGACGCCGGGCCGACGTCGACGGTGGCGAAGGTGCCGACGCCCTTGATGTAGACCAGATCGCCGCTCGACGCGATCTGGATGCCGCCCGACAGGCCGTAGTTGCCGAGGAGCGAGACCGTCGCGGTGGTGCCGACGATGTCGATGCGGACCACGTCGCCGGTGTTGGTCGCGGCGATCAGCATCTCGGGGCCGTCGGGTGCGGCGATGTTGACCGGCACGAACGACAGGCTGGTGAGGCCGCTGCCGGCGTAGTCCGCGAGGAACGTGACCGCCGCGGTCGTCGGGTTGACCCGGAAGATCTGGTCGCGGGTCACGGCGATCATGTCGTCGTCACGATCGAGCGCGAGATCGAGCACGCCGGTCGTCAGCATCGGGCCGGTGAAGGTGCCGACCGGGATCGCCGCCATCGTCGCGGTGTCGATGCGGTACAGCGTCGTGCCCGAGTGGGCGTAGACCCGGCTGGGATCCGGCTCGGGGGGCCCGTCGATCGCGTCGATGCCGATGGCGTCGATGATGCGCGCGTCGATCGGCATGTCGTCGTCGTCGTCCCCCGACGGCGTGGGACCGCAGGCCGCCAGCCAGCAGGCGAGGGGGGTGACGAAGGCGAGGCGAAGGTGCGACGTCATGACGGGTGGGACTCCTGCCAAAAGTGCGCGCACCTTACCCCGATCGCTCGGAGCGGCGCGTGAAGATTCGGTGGCTGTTGGGGTACAACCGCGGTGGAGGTTGCGATGATCAAGTTCTACGGTTCTCCCATGTCGAGCTCGGGACGCACGCGGTGGATGTTGGAGGAGATCGGGGTGCCCTACGAGTACGTCGTCACCAAGCCGCGCGAGGAGCGGCCGGCCGAGTTCCTCGCCGCCAACCCGGGCGGCAAGATCCCGTTCATCGTCGACGGCGACTTCCGCCTGTTCGAGTCGATGGCGATCAACCAGTACCTCGCCGAGAAGTACGCGCCGACCCTAGGCGGCGCCTCGGTCGAGGAGTGGGCGCTGATCGATCAGTGGTCCTACTGGTCGATCTCCAACCTCGCGCCCGACGCGCTGAAGGTGATGCACGCCGCCATGGCGCCGGCCGACGCCGACGGCAAGACCGCCGCGCACCGCGACAGCTGCGTGCGCTACCTCACGCAGCTCGAGGACGCGCTGACGGGCGACTTCCTGGTCGGCGGCCGCTTCACCGTCGCCGACGTCAACGCCGGCTCGGTCGTGAACCTCGCGCTCCGGGTCGGCATCCCGGGTGGGACGAAGATCACGGCGTGGATGGAACAGCTGCGCGCGCGTCCGGCATATCAGCGCTCGATCGCGTAACCGGCTTATGATCGCGCGATGAAGCGAGGGGGTGTCATCGCCGCTGCGATCGTCGTTGTGCTGTCGTCGACGAGCTGCATCCAGAAGGTGCGGCACAAGATCAGCGCCAGCCTGCAGACGGTCGACAAGCAAGCGCCGTTTCTCAAGGTCCACATGCGCAACGGCGATGTGTACGTCTTGCAGAAGTGGAAGCTCGAGGGCGCGGGCAACCTGACTGGCTACGGCGAGCTGCAGGGCGTCGATCGCCGACCTCGCGCTCCGACCGCGCATCGCATCGCGATGGAGGACGTCGCGCTGTTCGAGACCAACGTCATCGAGAGCGCGCCGTCGATCGCTGCGCTCGCGGTGATCGGGACGGTGTCGGTGGTGGTGTCGATCGCGTGCCTCGCGAACCCGAAGGCGTGCTTCGGCTCGTGCCCGACGTTCTACGCGCCCGACGACGCGACCGGCGAGGCGGTGCTCCAGGCCGAGGGCTTCTCCGACAGCATCGCGCCGTCGCTCGAGGCCAACGACGTCGACGCGCTGTGGCGCACCACCAGCCGCGGCGGTCCCTTCACGCTGCGCCTCACCAACGAGGCGTACGAGACCCACGTCGTGAAGCAGGCCGATCTGTTGGTGGTGCCGCGACCGCCCGGCGGCCGCATCGTCGCGCGCGGCGACGAGCTGTGGGCGGCGAGCCAGATCGTGACCCCGTCGGGCTGCCGCGCCGCCGACGGCGACTGCGTCACGGCGCTGCGCGGGTTCGACGGCGTCGCGCGCCTGAGCCTCACCGACGCCGAGGATCTCGGCGCGCGCGAGACCATCGAGCTCGACTTCGCCGACGTCGCGCCGGGACGGCACGGCGTCGTGATCGCGGCGCGCCAGGGCCTGGTGACGACGTTCCTCCTGTACCAGGGCCTCGCGTACCTCGGCGACACCGTCGGCGGCTGGCTGGCGACGCTCGAGCGCGCCGACGCCGAGGGCCGTCACAGCGGCCGGCGCTGGCAGGCCGCGCTCGGCGGCATCGAGGTCCAGATCTTCGAGCGCGGCGACTGGCGCACCGTCGACGAGGTCTACGAGACCGGCCCGATCGCGACCGACGTCCACCTGCTGCTCCTGCCCGAGGGCGCGGCGCCCGAGCGGGTGCGGCTGCGGCTGGCGCGCGGCAGCTGGCGCGTCGATCACGTCGCGGTCGCGACCTTGATCGGCCTCGTCGAGCCGATCCGGATCGCGCCGCACACGATCCGCGGCACGCTCGGCGCCGAGTACGCCGCGGCGCGCACGCCCGCGACCGCGCTGCCGATCGTGACCCAGCCCGGTGACGCGTACACGCTCGCCTACGAGCTGCCGCGCGATCGCGGTCAGCTCGAGCTGTTCCTCGACACCCGCGGCTACTACCTCGAGTGGATGCGCAAGGAGTGGACCGCCGAGCAGGCGCCGCTGCGGGCGTTGCAGATGCTGGTCGATCCGACGCGGGCGCTGAAGATCTTCGCGCCCGCGTACAAGCGCGCCGAGCCCGACATCGAGCAGCTGTTCTGGAGGAGCCGCTATGCGCAACCGTGACGCGCTGTTGATCGCGG
>JAYTAJ010001260.1:0-2417 GCA_043737575.1 Myxococcales bacterium
ACCCTGTCGGCGCCCGCGGTCGAGATCGTCGTCGCCGACACCGGTCCCGGCATCCCGCGCTCCGAGCTGCCGCGCATCTTCGTCCCCGGCTACACGACCAAGGAGACCGGCTCCGGGGTCGGCCTGACCATCGCCGAGCGCGTCGTCGCCGCCCACCACGGCCGCATCCAGGTCGACAGCGAGGAGGGCCGCGGCACCGAGATCATCGTCGTCCTGCCGTGCGACCTCGGCGGCTTCCCCGGGCTGGGTCCGCTGTCGGCGCCGGGGCGGTCGTGACCGCCGGCACCATCGTCTGCGTCGACGATCAGGCCGAGGTGAGGCGGCTGCTCGCCGACGTCTTCAAGGCCCGCGGCCGCGAGGTCGTGAGCTTCGACGACGGCGAGCAGGCGATCGCGTGGCTGCGCACCGGCGACGCCGAGATGGTCGTGCTCGATCTCGATCTCGGCACCGGCAAGCGGACCGGCATCGAGATCTGCAAGAGCCTGCGCATCGCCCATCCCGATCTGCCGATCATCATCCTCACCGGCCACGGCACCATCGACGACGCGGTGCTGGCGGTGAAGGCGGGCGCGGTCGACTTCTTGTCGAAGGATCCGTACCTCGAGGACAAGCTCGAGATCTCGGTCGAGAAGGTCGAGCGCATGCTCCACCACATCAACGAGCGGCGTCGCCTCGAGAACGAGAACCAGGCGCTGCGCGCGACCAGCGAGCGCTGGCGCAAGCTGGCGGGACGGCGCTGGCAGATCGTCGGCGACTCGACGCCGATCCGCGCGGTGCTGTCGAAGATCGAGCGGGTCGCGCCGGTGCCGCGGCCGGTGCTCGTGCTCGGGCCGCGCGGCACCGGCAAGGAGCTGGTCGCGCGCGCGATCCACACGCTGTCGCCGCGGGCCAGCGAGCCGTTCATCACGATCAACTGCGCCGCGGTGCCCGAGAACCTCCTCGAGAGCGAGCTGTTCGGCCACGAGCAGGGCGCGTTCACCGGCGCGACCAAGCAGAAGGAGGGCAAGTTCGAGCTGGCCGACGGCGGCACCCTGTTCCTCGACGAGATCGGCAACATGTCGATGGACTTCCAGGCCAAGATCCTGCGGGTCCTCGAGTACCAGCGGTTCGAGCGCGTCGCCGGCTCCGAGTCGATCCAGGTCAACGTCCGGGTCATCGCCGCGACCAACTCCGATCTGCGCATCGCGATCACCGAGGGGAAGTTTCGCGCCGACCTCTACGATCGCCTGACCTTCGAGATCATCAACCTGCCGCCCTTGGCCGAGCGCATGGACGACGTGCCGATCCTGGCGTCGTACTTCCTGGCGCTGTTCCGCCAGGAGGTCGCGGGCATCACCGTCCGCGACATCGCGCCCGAGGCCTACGATCGCCTCGCCCACTACGACTTCCCCGGCAACGTCCGCGAGCTGAAGAACGTCGTCGAGCGCGCCATCTACATGGCGCAAGGCGAGCACCTCACCGCCGCCGACATCGACGGCGCGCTGCCGCCCGAGGCCCACGAGGCGATGAACGCGGCGCTCGGCAGCGGCCACTTCGTCGACGATCCGACCAAGCCGCTGGTCGATCGGGTCGAGGCCTTCGAGGCCCACCTGTGCAAGGACGCCCTCGAGCGCACGCGCTTCGTCCAGAAGGAGGCAGCGGCCGCGCTCGGGCTATCCTACGATCAGTTCCGCCAGCGCTACCGCAAGTACGGCCTGGGCAAGGAGTGAACATGGGTCTCTTCACCCGCTTCAAGGACGGCGTCAAGTCGAAGGCCAACGCGGCGATCGACAAGGCAATCGATCCGGCCAAGGAGGTCGAGCTGACCATCCTCGAGCTGGAGGAGGCGCGGAAGCAGGCGCTGGCCGAGCTCATCAGCTACAAGGCGACCGCCAAGCAGATGGAGGGCGATCACGCCAAGTTCGTCGAGAAGGCGGCGCTGTGGGAGAAGCGGGCGATGACCGCGGTGAAGGCCGGCGACGACGAGGCCGCGAAGACCGCGCTGCGCGAGAAGAAGGCGGCGCTGGTCGAGGCCGCGAAGATCAAGCGCGACCGCGACGAGGCCGCCGGCTACGCGATCCAGCTCAACAAGAGCCGCAAGGAGTTCGAGACCAAGCTGCAGATCCTCAAGCTGAAGAAGGGCACGCTGGCGACCCAGATCGCGTCGGCGCGCTCGGCGACCGGCGACGCCTTCGGCCACGACGGCGCGGTGTGGGATCGCTTCGCCGCCGCCGAGGAGCGCATCGAGTCCGACGTCATCCACACCGAGGTCGACGCGGCGATGCGCGGCGATCAGGAGGCGGTGGCCGCGCTCGAGGCCGGCATCGCCAAGCTGCCCGCGGGCGGGGTCGGCGCCGACGGTGACTCGGCCCTCGACGCGATCAAGGCCAAGGTCGCGGCCGAGCGCGAGGCCCGGGCCCAGCGGATCGCGGCGGCGT
>JAYTAJ010001261.1:0-5566 GCA_043737575.1 Myxococcales bacterium
AGCTCCTGCGAGCGGATCAACCCCGACAGGCCGAGCAGGCCGCCGACCAGGACGACGCGGCGCCAGTCCCAGCGGCCGAGCGTCAGCGCCCACGCCGCGAGGAACCCGCCCGCGGCGCCGGCGTCGAGCGCGTGGCTGTAGCTCGGCATGTACGTCGCGTAGTAGGTGATCGGCGTGCCGAGCAAGATCGCCGCGCCCGCCCACGCCGGGCCCCAGCGACCGCCGACGGTGCGGCGCGCCACCGCGATGCCGAGGCCGATCGCCAGCCACGCCGCGAGCACGCTCGACGCGAACACGATGCGCTGATGCCACAGGGTGTAGCCGTGGTCCTGGATGCCGGCGCCGAAGACGTTGGCGACGACCGCGCCCCCTTGCGCCAGCCACACCAGCGGCGTCCACACCAGCGGCGCGCCGATCGGATGCGGGATGCCGACGCGGCCGATCTCGGTGCGGCGACCGCCGAACGGATCGCCGAACTGCGCGAGCTCGTCGTCGTAGTCGAGATCGCGATCGAACGCGAGCGAGCGCGCGACCAGGTAGTTGAGGTGACCGTCGCCGCGCGCCAGCACCGGTCGATAGCGGCCGTCGCCGCGCAGCGATTTCGGATCGCCGCCCATGTCGCGGTTGGCGCAGTACATGACGCCGATCGCGAGGCACGCGACCACGATCACCACCCGCGGGCCGCGACCCAGCGCGGCGCCGAAGCCGAGCACGCGGCGGAGCCAGGTGCGGCGCGGCGGGGCAGGATCGACCACGCCGCAGTCTAACCCAGGGCTCGTCGCGAGCGCCCTGCGCGGGCGTCGCGTAGTATCCAGCCGATGTCGTCTCCCGTCGGCGCCGATCGCCCGGCGATCCGCGCCGCGCGCTGGCTGGCGCCGTCGATCGCCGGGGCCCTCGGCGCGACGATCGTCGCGGGCCTGGTCGACGCGATCGGCCACGTCGATCCCGACGGCGCCCGGGCGCTGCGGGTGGTGGTCGCGGTCGGCTACAGCGTGCTGGTCGCGGCGCCGCTCGCGCTCGCGGTCGCGGTGATCGGCCGGGCGATCGCGGCGGCGTGGCGGCCGCGATCGCTGGTCTCGCGGCTCACCGATGCGGCGGGGGCCGCGCCGCGGCTCGCGGGCTGGCTCGGCGGCGCGCTGGTCGGGCTCGGGCTGGTCGCGGTCGCGACCAACCAGGCGCTGTGGTTCCTGTCGCGCTTCACCGCGTTCCGCATCCGCACGCTGGCGGTCGTCCTGCCGGTGATGCTGGTGCTCGCGACCGTCGCGATCGTGCTCGTCACCGTCACCGTCGCGATCGGCTTCGGCGCGCTGCTCGCCGCCGTCGAGCGACGCGCGCAGGCCCGGCGCGGCCGACCCTTGCTGACGCCGCGGCGGGTGCTCGGCGCGATCGCCGTCGTCGCGCTCGCCGGCTTCGGCGCGGCGTGGCTCGCGGTGGTGCGGCCGCTGGTGCGGCACATGCAGATCGACGGCCTCGGCTTCGTCGCCCTCGCGCTGCTGATGCTGATCGTCGCCCACGTCGCGTGGCCGCGCGTGCCCGCGCGCGCGCGGCGCACCGGCCTCACCGCGACCGCCGCCGTCGCGGTCGCGCTGATCGCCACCGCAGGCTGGGCCCGCACCGCGCAGCCGACGATGATCCTGACCTTGTGGGGCGGCGACGGCTTCAGCGCCTTCGCCGTCGACGTCGCCCTCGACATCCACGCGGTCCGCGATCGCGTCCCCGCCGGCGAGCTGGCGCCGACGCCACGCCCGGGCGCGCCGCGGCGCGACGTCGTGCTCGTGACGATCGACACCTTCCGCCCCGATCGGCTGTCGGCCTACGGCGGTCCGGTCGCGACGCCCGTGCTCGCCGGCCTCGCGGCGCGCGGCGCGCTGTTCGAGCTGGCGCTGGCGCCGTCGAACGTCACCCGGCGATCGCTGCCGTCGCTGGTGACCGGGGTCGCGCCGACCCGCATCCGCGGCCGGGTCAGCGGCTGGGCGCTGCGCATGGATCCGCGGCACATCACGATCGCCGAGCGGCTCCGCGCCGCCGGCTACGACACCGTCGGCCTGTTCTGCTGCGAGGGCTTCTGGAGCCGCGGTCGTCCGACCGGCCTCGAGCGCGGCTTCACCGACCTCGTCATCGCCCACGACGCCGCGACCCTGATCGCCGAGGCCTGGGCTCGCCTCGCGGTCCGGACGCCGGACAGCCCGCCGCTGTACATGTGGCTGCACTTCATCGAGCTACACGAGTGGGCCGGCGGCGATCCCGACATGCGGCCCGAGCGCCGCCGCCTCTACGACGACAGCCTCACCCGCATGGACGCGACCGTCGGCACGCTGCTCGATGCGCTGGCGCTGGCGCCGCCCGCGCGCGCGCCGATCGTGATCATCACCGGCGATCACAGCGAGGCGCTCGGCGATCACGGCGCGCCGTTTCACTCGAGCGATCTGTACAACTCGCAGATCCAGGTGCCGCTGATCATCGCCGGCCCCGGCATCGCCGCGCGCCGCATCCCCGAGGCGGTGAGCCTGCTCGATCTGGTCCCGACCGTCCTCGACCTCACCGGCTTCGAGCCGCCCGGCCACCCGGTCCTCGACGGCCGCTCGCTCGCCGATCTGCTGACCGGCGCCCGCGACCCCGACGTCGATCGCGGCCGCGCCTTCGCCGCGATGATCGTCGATCGCTTCGTCCGCACCGGCCTGCGCGCGATCGTGCTCGGCCGCTGGAAGCTCATCCACCACGTCGACAGCAACCGCGACGAGCTCTACGACCTCATCAGCGATCCCCGCGAGCTGACCGATCGCGCCACCCGCGATCCCGGGCCGCTGCAGCGCCTGCGCGCCGCGCTGTTCGAGCAGGCCGCGCGCGATCGCGCGTCGCCGTTCCCGCGCTGATCAGTCGGCCTGATACACCAGCTCGAGCTTGTCGATGCCGATGCACTCGGGCGCCTCGGCGCAGCGAAAGCGGAACTTCGAGATGCCGTTGGCGATCACGCCGTCGGGAAGATCGAACCGATAGAGCGCCTTGTCGGGCGTCGCGACCGCCGCGGGCCGAAGCCAGTGGCCGTTCACCGCCAGCTCGAGCGACGGCGGCGCGGCCCAGCCGGTCACGTTCAGGTGGACGTCCTCGTCGGCGAACACCGCGATCGTCAGCTCGGCGCCGGGCCCGGGATACGCCAGCTCGACGTCGCCGACCTTGGCGAAGCGCCACTTGCCGACGCAGTAGCGATCGCAGGCGCCGCGGCTCAGCCGGAACGAGTCGCGCACCACCATGCCCGGCTTGCGCCAGTCGCGGTTGTTCACCCACAGCCGCTCGGCGCCGAACATCAGATCGTGGCGCTCGATCGGCAGGTCGTGCTTCCACGCCCACAGCCAGTTGTGCGGCCACGCGGTCGGCGAGCCCCACTTGCGATCGAGCTTGCGGACCTGACGCGTGAGGCTGTCGATGTAGACCTGGCTCATGTCGTAGATGTCGTCGGTCAGCGGGAACAGCCGGTAGTCGTAGATGCGCGTCGACAGATCGGTGTTGATGCAGACCAGCGGCACCAGCGGGATCGCGAGCGCGATCCGCCGCACCACGCCCGGGAAGCGCGCGTGCAGCGCCCGCAGCCCGTCGACCAGGAACGCCGCGCCGACCAGGTGCGCGATCGTCACGCCGACCATGCGCCGCGCGCCGAAGCCCCAGAACCCCCAGAAGTCCCAGGTCGAGCCGTTGACCCACACCTGCAGGAAGAACGCGATCGCGAGGTAGCCCGCGAGGCGACGCCGGGCCGAGCCGCGCGCGAAGAACAGCCCGAGGATCGTGATGTACGCGATCGGCGTCCAGCGAAACAGGCCGTGCTTCGACGAGAACAGCACCTCCCACAGGTACGGCGCGTCCCACCGCATGAAGCCCGTGCCCGAGTACGGCCCGAACGGATGGTGGAAGTAGCGGTAGAAGACGATCGTCTGCGGGCTCGACACGACCACCGTCGCGACCCCCGCGAGCGCGGCGTACCCGACCATGCGGGCGACGTCGCGCCAGTCGCGGCGGCGGGCGCGGCGCACCAGCTCGATCACGCCCTCGCCGAGCGGCAAGGCGACGATCGTGACGTCCTGGGCCCGCGCCAGGATCACGAAGCCGAGCAGCGCGCCGAGCGCGGCGTAGCGACGGGCGTCGTGGCGGCCGTAGGTCAGATCCCAGTAGTCGACGAACCACGCGACCGCCAGCGCCGACCACGCGTGGGCGTAGCCGCACTGGAACACCGACCAGAAGTACAGCCCGGTGCCGACGCCGACCAGGACCACCGCGAAGAGCGCCGCGGTCTCCGAGGTGTGGCGCCGCGCCAGGCGATAGCCGATGAGCAAGGTCGCGAACCCGGCGAACAGCGTCATGAGGAACGTGACGCGCTGATAGAACGGCCCGTAGCCGTGGGTCGGGAGGTCGGCGCCGAACGCGTTGCGGACCTTCACCAGGCCATGGGCGATCGCGAAGCCGGGCAGTTCGAGCAACGCCGAGCCGATCGGATACAGGTAGTTCTTGCCGGTGTCGGTCGGCAAGGTCTGGGTGCCGAGCGGATCGCCCCACTGCGCGAACTGGTTCTTGAGGTCGAGATCGCCGTCGAAGAACAGCGAGATCCGCTCGAGGTGGATGTAGTGGCCGTCGAGCCGCGCGTAGACCCGCTGGTACTGGCCGTTGGGGACCGGCTCGGTCAGCGTGTACGGCTCCTGCTCGAAGAACTCGTGGAGCCAGAAGCCGAGCAGGAGCGTGAACACCACGCGCGGCCACGTGACGTGCGGACGCACGCGGGCGCGCAGCGCGTCGATCATCGCGGCAGACGCGGCGCGATGAAGCCCTGGTAATAGGCGTAGGCGGTCGTGCCGAGCAGCCGCGAGCCGTAGCGGACCACGCGGCGGCTCATGCCGTCGTGGCCCGGCGGGTACAGCACCGTCACCGGAACCTCGAGGATGCGGGCGCCCGACGCGGCGGCCTGGACCAAGGACTCGGTGATGTAGTCGTAGTCGAAGGTCGGGTTGACGACCTGCATGACCTGGCGGTTCATGCAGCGGAAGCCGCAGGTCAGATCGCGCAGCGACCGGCCCATCATCACCCCGACGCCGCGCGCGAAGCCCGACAGCGCGAGCTGCTTCCACCCGGCCATGCCGTCGGGGCGCTCGCCCGCGAACCGCGAGCCGATCGCCAGATCGCACGCGCCGGCCGCGACCGGCTCGAGCAGCAGCGGGATCTCGCGCGGCAAGATCTGGCCATCGGAGTCCATGTGCAAGAGCAGATCGAAGTCGTGCTCGCGGATCCACTCGACGCCGGTCCGGAACGCCGCGCCGACGCCGCGGTTCTTCGGGTGGCTCACCACCTCGGCGCCCGCAGCCCGGGCGACGTCGGCGGTGGCATCGCGCGAGCCGTCGTCGACGACCAGCACCGACAGCGCGGCCGGCAGCCCGGTCAGCCCGCGGATCGCGGCGACGAGCTCGCCGAGGTGAGCGGCCTCGTTGAGCGCCGGAAGCAGCACGCAGGCCTTCACGCGGCGCAGCATACTCGATCGGTTCAGCGGCGGCGCAGCTCGACGTAGTCGATCGCGACCATCGCGCCC
>JAYTAJ010001262.1:0-2414 GCA_043737575.1 Myxococcales bacterium
GAGCCCGAGCTCACCGACGAGGAGCGCGCCGCGCTCGAGCTGGCCGCGGCCGAGGTGATCGAGCTGTGGGACGAGCGCCCCGACAAGCCCTACGACCGCGACACCGAGGTGCGGCTGACGGGCGAGGAGCTGGCGCTGCGCGGCGCCACCGATCTGGCGACCGCGCTCGCGCTCTTGCCCGACGTCAACGTCCGTGACGCGGGGCGCGGCGGCTTCAACGTCGACATCCGCGGCGCCCGCAAGGGCGCGGTGCGGGTGCTGATCGACGGCGTCAGCGTGTCCGATCCGTACTACGGCACGTTCGATGTCTCGACGATCCCGATCACCGACATCGTGCAGATCCGGCTGTCGACCGCGCCGGCGTCGCCGATCGACGGACCCGGCGGACCGGGCGGCGTGATCGAGGTCCACACCCGCGACGCGATCGGCGATCGGGTCGTGACCGCGCGCCTCGTCAGCGACTCGCTGCCGACCTTCGGCGGCTCGGCGACCGGCCGCACCGCGCTCGCCGATCGGGTCGCGATCCGGCTGTCGACCGCGGTGCTGTACGGCGTGCGCGAGTTCGAGCTGCCGAGCGACGCCCGGCTCGGCGAGCACCGCCGCGCCACGACGGGCGCGGTCCGGCTCGAGTACCGCGACGGCGATCGCCGCGTCGCCGTCGACGGCTTCCTCGACGATCGCCGCTACGTGCCGCCGCCCAACGAGGAGTCGGCGACCGCGAACATCCTGGTGATCGATCGCGAGACCACGGGCCGGGTCCAGGCCAGCTACGACGACGAGGTCGGCGCGACCCAGCTCCAGGCCCGGCTGTGGACCCACGCGCTGTCGCGACGCTCGCGTTACTTCGACGACGCCGAGCTGACGATCGCGACCAGCGGCGAGAACCTGTACGCGCTGCGGGTCGGCGGCCTCGGCCTGATCACCCGGTCGATCGGCAAGCACTGGCGCTGGGTCGCGTCGGCCACCGTCGATCACGAGTACGCCAACGTCTATGCGCTGACCGCGGGGCCAAGCCTCCACAGCGATGGCGACGCCACCGCGATCGAGGCGGCCGGCGCGGTGCAGTACGAGCGCGGCCGGGTCCGCGTCGACGCCAGCGCTGGCGTCGCGGCGCCGATCGGCCTCGGCGCCGACCCGTGGCCCGAGGCCAAGCTGGTCACGCGCTGGCGGCCGATCGACGCGCTCGAGCTGATCGCCACCGCGGCGCGCAAGGGCCGCACGCCGAGCCTGCGCGAGCGCTTCGACTCGCAGACTGGGAATGAGGCGCTCGGCCCCGAGCAGGCGAGCCACGGCGAGCTGCGCGGTGTCTGGAAGCCGCGCGACGGGACCCAGCTCGAGGTCGCGCCGTACTGGCGTCGCATCACGGGCAGCGTCGTCAACGACCCGATGACGATGCGGCTCACCAACCTCGGCACCGTCGAGGTCCGCGGGGTCGACGCCAGCGCCAAGCTGCAGGTCCACGCCCGGGTCACGGTCGGCGGCTCGTACGATCTCACGCTGGATCGCGCGCGCAACGACGGCGCCAGCGCGTGGCGCGACGATCCGCTCGAGCGCCTGCCCGATCACCGCGCCGACGGCTGGATCGAGGGCCGCCTGCCGCGCGCCCTCGTCGTGCGCGCGCGCGCGCGCTACTTCGGCAGCAGCACCGACCGCCTGATGGTGGTGCCCGGTTACACGCTGCTCGAGGCCTCGGTCGCGGCGACCTTCGACGACGACTGGCTCGCGGTGGTCCGCTGCGACGATCTGCTCGACCTCGCGCCCGAGACCCGCAACGGCTTCCACGCGCCGGGCCGGGTGTTCTCGCTGGTGATGCAGGGCACCTGGGACTGACCGCGATGCCGCCGATCGCGCGACGCATCGGGTGGCTCGCGGGCGGCGCGCTCGCGATCGCCGCCGCCGTGGTGATCGGGTGGTACCTGGTTCGCGCCGCGCGCCCCGATGGCCCGCGCGCGGTGATCGAGCGGTCCGGCGACGGCCTGCGCATCCGCTACCCCGGCGATCGCGCCGCGATCTGGCTCTACCGCGACGACCTTCGCCTGGTCGCGTGCTCGCGCATGGAGCTCGACGCGCCGAGCCCGGCCGACGCCACCTGCATGCTCACCGCGGCCGCCGCGCTGATCGAGCTCGAGGGCCTGACCACCGCGACCTACCACGTCGTCACCGTCCAGACCGAGCTGCGGGCGCCGCCGACCCTCGCCGCCGCCCGCGCGCTGTTGATCCGCGCCGACGTGCCCTACCAGGATCGCGCGCTGATCGTCGAGTAGCTCACGCGCCGCCGTCGCCGCGCTGAGTCGGCGTCTTGCTGGTGAACACCGCCTTGGCGTAGTCGCGGTTCATCATCGCGATGTACTCGGCGCTGATGTCCTTCGGGCACGCGGCCTCGCACTCGTAGTGGTTCGAGCAGTTGCCGAACC
>JAYTAJ010001263.1:0-2411 GCA_043737575.1 Myxococcales bacterium
CCCGGCATCATCGCCGCTCACAGCCTCGACCCCGCGCTGATCCCGCGCGTGTTCGGCTGCTCGTCGACGCTCAACGGCGCCGGGCCGCTGACGTGGCCCGAGCGCGAGCTGGTCAACGCGATCACGTCGCGGCTGAACCAGTGCTTCTATTGAACCGGCTGTCACGCAGAGTTTCTGCGTGTCGCGCTCGAGGATGACCAGCTGGCGCGGGCGGTGATCGCAGATCCGCGCGCGGTCGCGGCGCGGTGGCCCGACCCGCGGCGGCGCGTGCTCGCCGCGCTCGCGACGACGGTGACCGAGGCGCCGTGGACGCTGGGCGCGGACGATCGGCGCGCCGCGGCCGTGGTCGGGCTCGACGACGACGCGGTGCTGCACGCGGTCGCGCTCGCCGCGTTCTTCGGGCACCTCAACCGGATCGCCGACGCCGTCGCGGTGCCGCTCGACTACGCGGTCGCGCAGCTGCCGCCCCACGCCGAGCCCGCCACGCCCGCGCTCGCCGCCGCGCCCCACGTGATCGACCGGCCCGCCGCGATCGACCTGGCGCAGCGACCCGCCACCGATGCCGCCCTCGCCGCGTGGCGCGCCGAGCTGTTCGATCGCGACACCGCGCGGCTGTCGCGTGCCCAGCGGGCGCAGATCGCGGCCCAGGTCGGCGGCTGGCTCGGGGCCAACCCGCCGCCCCCCGACGCCGCCGACGACGCCGAGCTCACCGCCCTGGTCCGCACCGTCACGCTCGCGCCGTGGGCGCTCGGCGATCTCGCGTTCGCCGCGCTGCGGGCGCGCGCCTGGACCGACGCCGAGCTGTTCGACGCCTGCGCGGTCGCGTCGTCCGCCACCGTCTTCGCGCGGATCGACGTCGCCCTGCGCGCCCTCGGCCGCTGACGGTTCAGGTCAGTTGGCGCGCATCAGCGCGACGAAGCGCGGCGCGGAGGTCGCGAGGCGATCGAGGACGCGGTCGACGGTGCTGGGGGTTCGAAGATCGGCGGCCTGGTGGTGGAGGACGGCGGTCATGCGCCGCGGCGAGAGATCCAGCAGGTCGCACAGGAAGCGATCGGGGTCGTGGGCCTCGATGCCCTCGGGCAGCGGTCGGAAGTCGCGGAGGTTCGCGGTGACGATCACCTGCGCGCCCGTCTTGAGGGCCGCCGCCGCGACGTGGCGATCTTTGGGATGGTTCGGCATCGCGTCGATCAGGCGCTCGTAGCCAGTCACGTCGGCCTCGGGAAAGTAGCGCTCCATCAACCCGCGCCGCCGCTGGGCCGAGTCCGGAGTCGCGCGGCCGTTCGCGAGCAAGTTGCGGGTGACCTCGTCGCGGATCTCGGCGGTCCAGCACGGCTGGTACAGCTCGGCGTGGGCGGCGCGCAGGAGCGTGTCGCACAGCGGCATCGGATAGAGGACGCACGCGTCGAGCACGACGCGGAACGGTGCAGGGCCCATACGAGCGCGCTATCGGCGGTGCCGGCTCGCGGTTGCGTCGAATCGAAAGAAAATGTTGGGTGCGTACAGGTCGTTTGAAGTTGCGTATAGGTCGTTTACGTGCGAGGGTGTGGACATGCCGCCACTCGCCGTTCAGATCCAGGGGTTGGTTCCCGTCAGCATTCCGGACGTGCAGCGCGCTCAGGTCGGGCGCCTGCGCGAGGCGCTGCGAGTGCGCGAGCGCCGGGTCGAGGTGCGAGGCACCGACGGCGCGGTGGCGATGCCGGACCTGGTGCTGGAGCTGCTGCGGCGGGTCGTCGACATCCTCGCGTCGGGGAACGCGGTGACGATCGTGCCGGTCGGGCGCGAGCTGACGACGCAGCAGGCGGCGGGCATCCTGAACGTGTCGCGGCAGTACCTGGTGCGCCTGCTCGAGGACGGCAAGCTGCCGTTCGTGCGCACGGGGTCGCATCGCCGGCTGCGGATCGAGGACGTGGTCCGCTACAAGGAGCGACGCGATCGCGAGCGCGAGACCGGGCTCACCGAGCTGACGCAGCTGCACGAGTCGATCGGCGGCTACGACGACTAAGCCGGGCAGCGCGACGCGAGAGACGGCGCCAGGCGCAGGAGGGTCGCGCGGGGCGGCGCGACCAGCAGGCGGTCGCGGGCGGCGGCGTCGATCGGCGGCGCGGGCGCGGCGGTGCGATCGCAGGCCCGGAGGCCGGCCTCGACGGTGGTCGCGACGTCGCCGAGGATGGCGTCGAGGCGAGCGAAGGTGGCGAGGGCGCGGGCGGCGGGGGCGGCGGCCGCGGCCGCGAGGCCGGTGACGGCGGCGAGCTCGTCGACCAGGTCCGGCGGGGCGTCGGACCCGGCGGCGGCGACGGCGATCGCGAGGGCCGCGGCGCGCAGCGGCAGGTCGCTGTGATCGGGCGCGATCGAGATGACCTGCTGGGCCAGGCCGCCGAGCCAGGCGGCGCGCAGCGGCAGCGGGACCGCGG
>JAYTAJ010001264.1:0-5552 GCA_043737575.1 Myxococcales bacterium
TCGCGGAAGTAGGTCAGCGGTCGACCGTCGGCGGCGAGGCCGGTGAACGCGCCGGCGATCGACGCGTTGGTCTCGAAGTCCTGGGGCAGCGCGCGCACCACCAGCGACTTCGCCTTCGCCAGCTCGGCGTCGGGCAGTGGCGCGGTGCCGGCGGCGGCGATGATCGCCAGGGCCTCGCGGATCGCGGGGCCGGTGACGTCGGTGCGGATCGACGACGTCGCGCTCCACGCCCCCGACCACTGGCCGCGCCAGAAGTTCGAGAAGATGCCGTAGGTGTAGCCCTTCTGCTCACGCAGCGACGCGTTGAGGCGGGCCGCGAAGCTGCCGCCGATCGCGGTGTTGATGACGTCGTTGGCGGCGCGGCGCGGATCGGTCGAGCTGGGCCCGAGGCGACCGAGGACGACCACGCTCTGCGGCGCGCCGGGGCGATCGACGAACGCCAGGCCGGGCGTGCCCGCGATCGGCGGCTTGGGCGCGATCGGGGTCTTGACCTTGGTCTTCCACGACCGGAGCTGACCGTCGAGCATGCGCCGGGCCTCGGCGGCGGTGACGTCGCCCGCGATCACGATCGTCGTCGCGCTCGGGCCGTAGGCCTGCTTCCAGAACGCCTTGACGTCGGCCAGCGCGATCTTCTCGACCGACGCGACGAAGCCGGCACCGGGCGGCGCGTAGGGATGCGCGCCGTACATGACGCGCTCGAACACCAGCGCCGCGATCTGCCGCGGCTGATCGGCGCGCAGCGCGAGGTCGGCGAGGCGCTCGGCCTTGACCCGCTCGAAGTCGGCGGGCTCGAGGCGCGGCCGGACGATCACGTCGGCGACGATCGCCAGCGCGGGCTCGAGGGTCTCGGCCATCGTGTCGAGCGAGATCTGGGCGTGATCGGCGGCGGCGTTGACCGACAGATCGGCGCCGAGGCGCTCGAGCTCCTCGGGCAGCTGCACCGCGGTGCGCGAGCCGGCGCCCTCGTCGAGCAGATCGGCGACGAACGCGGCGAGGCCGGGCAGGGCGCCGTCGGAGCGGCTGCCGCCCGCGCGGATCGCGATGCGGACGCTGACCAGCGGCAGGCGGTGGTTCTCGATCAGCAGGACCTCGGCGCCGTTCTTCAGCTTGAAGCGGGTCGGCACCGGCGGCACGAACGCGGGCTCGGCGAGCGCGGGCGGCGGCTGCGACCAGTCGATGCCCGCGGCGGCCCAGTCGAGCGGCAGGCCCGCGATCGGCTCGGGCGTCGGCTCGACCGGGGTCGGCTCGATCGGGGTCGGCTCGATGACGACCGACGGCTCGGCGGCGCGCTTCGGGGTCGGGCAGCACGCCGCGATCATCGCGAGCGCGAGGACCAGGCCGACGCGGCTCACTTGCCACCGCCCGTCGTCGCGGCCGCGGCCGGCTCGGGGCGCACGATCATCGTCACCGCGGCGTCGAGGCGGAGCCAGGCCTTGGCGGCGGCGTCGACCGACGCGGGCGTGACCGCGGCCAGCTCGGCCTGGGCGATCGCGAGGCGATCGGGCTCGCCGGTGTACGCGGCCCACTCGGCGAGCTGGTTGGCGCGGCTCGCGAGGTTCTCCATCGTCGACAACAGCGCGACCTGCTGCATGCGGCGGGCGCGCTCGACCTCGGCCTCGCTCGGCGCCGCGGCGGTGAGCTTGCGGACCTCGTCCTCGATCGCGGCGCGCAGCGCGTCGGCGCTGACGCCGGGCCGCGCGACCGCGGCGATCTGCAGCTCGCTGCCGAGGAACTGCGGGCTCAGGTACGCGTAGGCCTCGGTGGCGAGGCGATCCTGGAACACCAGCCGCTTGTAGAGGCGGCTGGTCTTGCCGCCGCCGAGGATCTGCGCCGCGATCGCGAGATCGGTCGCGCCCGGACCGTAGGCGGCGGGGCCGCGGACCTGGACGATCACCTTGGGCACCTGGACCTTGTCGGTGGTCTCGAGGCTGACCGCCTTCGCCAGCGGCGTGACCGGGGCGTCGAGGGTGCGACGCGGCGGGACGTCCTGCTTGGGCATCCACGCGAACAGGGTGTCGATGAGCTGCTTGGTCGCGGCGACGTCGAAGGCGCCGACCACGACCAGCGTCGCGTTCGACGGCCGATAGTAGGTGCGCCAGAAGCTCTCGACGTCGGCGAGGCTGGCGGCGTCGAGGTCCGCCATCGTGCCGATCGTCAGGTTCCAGTTGCCATGACCCTTGGGCCACAGCGCTTGCTGCACCAGCAGATCGGCCTGACCGTACGGACGGTTCTCGATGCTCTGGCGCCGCTCGTTCTTCACGACCTCGCGCTGGTTGGTGAGGACGCTGGCGTTCATCGCGTCCCACAGCCCGGCGAGGCGATCGGCCTCGAGCCACAGCGCCAGCGGCAGGTAGTTGGCCGGGACCTGCTCGAAGTAGTTGGTGCGGTCGCTGTTGGTGGTGCCGTTGTTCCAGCCGCCCGCGCCCTCGAGCATCACGTCGAACTGACCCTCGCCGACGTGCTTCGAGCCCTCGAACATCAGGTGCTCGAACAGGTGCGCGAAGCCGGACTTGCCGATCACCTCGTCCTTGCTGCCGACGTGGTACCAGACCTCCACCAGCGTCGACGTCACGCTCGGATCGGGCTGGAGGATGACCTCCAACCCGTTGCCGAGGCGGTAGCGCTCAACGGAGAGGCTGCCCGACGGTGCGGCGACCGCAGCGGGTGCGGCGGTCGCGATCAACGCGGTGGCGACGAGAGATGTGAGGCGCATCGGGGCTGAACCTTGTCTGGAGTGGATTACTTCCCGGCCGGGTGCGGTTCCACGGGCGCGGTCGCGGGGCGGAGATTCTTGGCGACCAGCTGGGCGAGGGCGAGGCGGCGCGCCGGATCAGGGCCGACGACGCGGCCGTAGCACGCGGTGTCGTCGTCGATGAACAGCACCGCCTGGCCGTTGTGGTCGAGGCCCTTGGCGCCGACCGCGACCTCCGACGGACCGCCCGGCGCGGCGTGGACCACGCCGGCGTCGTCCTTCCGCTCGTCGGGGCCTGCGTCGCCATAGGCCGCGAGCAGCGCGCTGTTGACCTCGAGGTACTGCTTCCACAGCCGATCGGCGGTGCGCAGCGCGCCCGGGCGACAGTCGAGATCGAAGGTCCAGGCCTCGGGGACTGCGGCGTCGAGGAGGTAGTTGCACGGCCGCGGCGTGCCGCGCGGCGACGGCAGCGCGCTGTCGATCTCGCGGACGTGGCCGCCGACGACGGCGCTCACCGCGTCCTTGCTGGCGACCTGATCGCAGGTCCAGCGATCCGGGTCGATGCCGACCAGCTGCACCCGGGCACCCGCGCTCTCGTCGACGTGCGCCGCCTTCTTGGGTTGGTCGCACGCGACGACGCCGATCATGACTGCAAGGAGCGGAGCACTGCGGCGCATCGGCCGGAGGCTACACGATTTCAGGAAGGGCTGTCGCCAGCCCTTCCCCCGATGGGGTCATGCCCCCACCGGGTCCGCCAACCAAGACGCGCGTTCACGACGCGCGGGTCGCGTCGTAGACCAAGCGCAGCTCGGTGACCTCGGCGATCGCGCGCACCAGATCGTAGAGCGGCCCCGGACGATCGCGGGTGTCGATCACGATCGGCTCGCCGACGCGGCGCTCGATCAGCGCCACGTAGCCGCGGCCGAGGCCGCGCGAGCGCACGACCAGCGCGCGCAGGTGGAACAGCGGGATGACGTTGCGCGATCGCAGCCCCGCGATGCTGCGCGCGACCCGCAGCACGCCGCCTTCGCGATCGAACACCAGCTGGTGCTGCGCCGTCGCCACGAGGACGCCGATCAGCGCGACGATGACCGCGATCCCGACCAGCCACTGCGAGCTCGATGACAGCGCGACGGCGGCGACGGCGGCGACCAGCGCGCCGCTCCAACCCGTCAGGGCCGTGGTCCGGCCGATGCCGAGCTCGATCCTGACGGAGTCTTGCGAGCGGATCCGCATCGCGCCGAGATCGAGCGCCATCTGACGACTGTAGCAGACTCAGCGCCCGCGCCGCGCGCGTCTCGATGGCCAGAGGCGCTCCGGGTTCCGGATCCGAAATGTTTCAATGATCCGGAAACGCGGAGTGTCGAGGACCGCAGATTGCCCTCGACGAGGGCTCTGCTAGAATCAAACGATGGTGGGTTGGTTGCGAGGGAGATCACGGCAGCTGACGCTCGATCAGGCGCGGAAGCCGATGGGGCGCGGTGGGTGGCGGCCGGGGGCGGGGCGGCCGCGCGGGGTGGCGACCGTGTCGCATCGGGCGCGCCCGCGGTTCGCGGCGAGCGCGCCGATCCACGTGACGTTGAGGATCGTGGGAGGGCTGCCGTCGCTGCGGCGCGAGCGGATCGTGCGCGTGGTACGGGAGGTGATCGCGGCGGGCGGGAGGGGCGACGACTTCCGCGTCGTGCATTTCAACGTGCTCGGGAATCACCTGCATCTCGTCGTCGAGGCGGCGGGGGAGATGGCGCTCGCGCGGGGGATGCAGGGGCTCGGGGTTCGGCTGGCGCGGCGGATCAACGCGCTGCTCGGGCGGCGCGGACACTTGCTCGCGCACCGCTATCACGCGCGCGTGTTGCGCTCGCCGCGCGAGGTGCGCGCGGCGATCCGCTACGTGTTGCTCAACGGGCGGCACCATGCCGCCGAGCGAGGACAGGTGCTGGCGCGCGGGTGGGTCGACCCGTTCTCCAGTGGGCTGTGGTTCGATGGCTGGCGAGAGGCGATCCGGACGGATGCACTGTGGTTGCGCGAGCTGGCGCGCGAGGGGTGTCCGACGGCGACGCCGAGGACGTGGCTGCTGGGCGGCGGATGGCGGCGGGGCGGCGGGCTGATTGCGGTCGATGACGTCCCCGGCCCGGCGCCGTGAGGCTGCGGGGCGGTCAGGTGTCGTCGACGGGCGGCGGCGGGGAAGCGTCGGAGGGGGCGGCGTCGGTGGCGCCGCCGTCGGGGGTGCCGTCGGGGGTGCCGTCGGGCGAGCCCTCGGCGGCGCGGAAGTCGGGGCGACCGCGTCCGCCACGGCCGCGGCGGCGGCGACGGCGGCGCTTGCGGGGCAAGGGGAGGCCGTCGGGGCCGAGGAGGATGGGGCCGCTGTCGCCGGAGCCGGCGTCGGGGCCGCCCTCCGGAGAGCCGTCGGGACGCGGAGAGCCGTCGGGACGCGGGAAGCCGTCGGGACGCGGGGCGTCGCCGCGGGGGCGGACGTCGCGCGATCCATCGGAGGGCAGCGCGCGCTGCTGCGGCGCCCCACCGATGGGTGAGAAGAACGACACGGGAGCGCCGTCAGCGGGGATGCCGAGCGGTCCGCCCTTGCGTCGCCGACGGCGGCGCTTGCGCTTCTCGAGTCGCTCGGCGCGACGCTCGGCGCGACGCTCGGCGGCGTTGAGCGGCCGACCGCCGGGACCGCCGCCGTAGCGATCGCGGCGACCGCGACCGGTGGGACGCTCGCCGGTATCGCTCGGTGCGGCCGAGGCGACGGGCGCCATGTTGATGCGCATCGGGCCGCGCACGTACTCGATGACGGGGCCACTGCCGTTGGTGCGGCGCTGGACGGTGACCGCGGGGCCTCCGTCGGCGGCGCCCGACAGCACGG
>JAYTAJ010001265.1:0-2406 GCA_043737575.1 Myxococcales bacterium
CGTCGGTGGCGCTGACCGGCGTCGCGGCGAGCTCGCGCTCGAGCGCGGTCGTCAGCTCGGGCCAGCGCTCGGCGGCCTCGAGCAAGCGGGTCAGATCGCGGTGGCTCTCGGGGCTGGTCGTCGCGGTCGACGCGGCCAGCGTGTAGAAGCGGATCGCGGTGTCGGTGTCGCCGAGCTTGTCCTCGGCGAGGCGGGCCAGCGCCGCGGCGAGGCGCGGCCGATCCGACGGCGCCGCCTGATCGATCTCGGCCTGGCGCACCTGCGACAGCTCGCTCCACTCGCCGAGGTGATCGAGGGCGTCGCCGAGGACGTGCAGGTTGGCGAGGGTCTTGGGCGCGTGGCGGAACACGGTGGCGAGCTCGCGCCAGGCGTTGCTGGCGCGGGCGACCCGCTCGACGCCAGCGAGGGCGGCGGCGTGATCGGACTCGATCGTCAGCACGTCGAGGTACGCGGCGAGCGCGCGATCGTGGGCGCCGCTGTCGTCGTGGAGGCGGGCCGCCTCGAGCTGCACCACCATGCGGCGCGACGGCTCGACGCCGCGGCCGAGCTCGGTGGCGAGCACCGCGAGCAGGCGCTCGCCGCGCTTGTGCTTGCGGTGCAGCGCCGCGGCGGCGCGCAGCGGCTCGAGGGCGCGCTCGTCGAGGCGGGCCGCGCGCTCGAAGGCGGCGAGGGCGGCGACGTCGTCGGACCGCTTGTCCTCCTCGAGGTGGCCGATCTCGACGTGCAGCTCGGCCTGGCGCCGCGGATCCTTGCTGCGCTCGGCGATGCGACCGCGCAGCTCGATCGCCTTGTCCCACTGGCGGCCGTGCTCGTAGAGGCGCGCCAGCTCGTAGGTGATGTCGAGATCGTCGGGCGCGAGCAGCTGCGCCTCCTCCAGCACCGCGCGGGCGCGGCGGACGTCGGCCAGCTCGCCCGCGAGCAACGCGCCGTGCTCGCGCAGCAGGTTGGCGCGCGCGGTCGGGCTGGTGACCCGCGCGGTCAGCTCGCCGAGCACGGTCGACAGCTCGCGCCAGCGCTCGGCCTTGCGGTAGATCGCGGCGAGCGCGATCTTGGCGGCGAGATCGGGACCAGCCTGGCGCCCGGCGGCGACGAACAGCTCCTCGGCCTCGACGAAGCGGCCACGCGCCAGCTCGACCACGCCGGCCGCGGTCAGGTGGGCGGCGGCGATGCGACGATCGCGCGCGGCCTCGGCGGCGGCGCGGTGCAGCTCGGCGAGGGCGCCGCGATCGCGCTGGCGACTGGCGAGGCGGAGCTGGTGCTCGAGCTCGCTGCCGCGCTGCGCGGGCGGACGCTCGAGGGTGGAGACCCGCAACAGCTCGGCGGCGCGGGCCAGATCGCCGAGGCGGGTCTCGATCACCAGCGCCGCGGCGCGCGGGTGCTTGTGCTGGAGCAAGGTCGCGATCAGCGGTTCGGGCTCGCCGGTCACCAGCGACGCCTCGAGGCGGCGCAGCCCGGCGGCGGTGCGGGCCGCAGTCGGGACCGCGGCGCCGAGCTCGGCGGCGGGCAGCTCGTGGGCGCTGGCCAGCTCGAAGGCGCGCCAGGCGTGGGCGGCGGCGGCGAGGCCGAGCTGCGGATCGCTCGACAGCGTCCGGTGCGCGGACACCGCGTCGATCCAGCGGCCCGCGGTGGTCGCGACCAGCGCCGCCGACCAACGGGCGAGGGCGCCGCCGAAGCCGTCGGGGGCGGCGGCGACCGCGGTGAAGTGCGCGAGCGCCGCGGCGTGCTCGCCCGCGGCGCGGTGGGCGTCGGCGAGCGCGTAGCGGGTCGCGGTGGCGGCGCGGCTCGAGGTCGGATCGGCGACGAGCAGCGCGTGGCGCCGCTCGAGGAGCGCGGCGCGATCGGCGGGCCGCGGGTCGGCGACGCGGCCGTGGGCCTCGAGCGCCAGATCGATCACGCGCAGCCAGTGGATCGGCGCGCCGCGGCTGGCCTCGCCGCGCAGCGCGATCGCGCCGAGCTCGTGAGCGCGGGCCGGATCGTCGAGGCGATCGAGGGTCAGCGCGATCGCGTCGGCCAGCTCGTCGGGCGCGGCGGTGGTCGGGTTGGCGGCGTCGGCCAGCTCGCGCCACGCGCCGCCCGCGGCGCGCGCGGTCGCGGTCAGCTCGCGCAGCTCGGCGGCGAGCTCGGCGTCGCCGTGATCGCCCGCGGCGCGCAGGATCGCGAGCGCCTGGGTCGGCAGGCCGAGCGCGTAAAGCCAGACCTCGGCCAGATCGCGATGCGCGAGCAAGCGCTCGCGGCCCCCGGGCAGCCGCGCCGCCTGCACCGCGACCGCGTCGAGCACCGCGTGATCGCCCGCGACGATCGCGTGACCGAGCAGGCGCCGCAGCGCCAGCGGATGGCTGTCGGCCAGCTCGAGGTAGCGCGCGGCGTCGTCGGGATCGTCGAGGACGTCGGCGGTGATCAGCGACA
>JAYTAJ010001266.1:0-2402 GCA_043737575.1 Myxococcales bacterium
CCGCGAAGGATCTGCCGATCGCGGGCAAGGTGTTCCGCCGCCGCGCCGAGCAGGTGATCGAGGCGGCCGCGGTCACCGTCGACGGCGCGCCGCGAGCCGGGCTGCGCGAGACGCTCGAGGATCTCGAGCGCGATCGGCTGGCCGAGGTCATGAAGAGCAGCAGCGGCAACCGCAGCCGCGCCGCCCGCGCCCTCGGCATGTCGCGCGGCGCGCTGTTGCGGCGGCTCAAGCGCTACGGGCTCGACGACGCAGCCGATAGCGCCGACACCGCCGCCTAGGGTACGCTCGCCACGCTCATGGTCCGGATCGTCGTCCTCGCCTCGATCGCGCTCGTCATCGCCGCGTGCGGCACCGAGCGCAACCCCGATTTCTGCTGCACCAGCACCGACTCGTGTCGGGCCAGCGGCACCACCGTCGGCGTGATCGGCTGCGACGATCCGGTGAAGTCATACTGCGACGACAACGGCGTCTACGGCGCGCCGCGCACCTGCATCGCCGATCCGATCTCCAACGAGTGCGACTCGCCCAACGACTGCATGAACCCCGAGCGGCCGTACTGCATCAACAACCGCTGCGTCGAGTGCGAGGACGGCGCGATGTGCGCCAACCCCGCGCCCGCGTGCAGCGCGGTCACGCACCTGTGCGGCCCGTGCGGCGTCGCCGCCGACTGCGTCGGCGATGCCGGCGGCGACCAGTGCGTCGATGGCGCGTGCGTGGAGTGCGACACCCCCGACGACTGCGCCGCGACCGAGCCGTTCTGCGAGGTCGCCACCCACACCTGCCGCGGCTGCCTCGTCGACGGCGAGTGCGCCAGCGACGTCTGCGATCGCTCGTCGGGCGCATGCGCCGCGCCCGCCGACGTGCTGTACGTCGCGGTCGGCGGCACCGGCCTCACCTGCACCCAGGCCGCGCCATGCGCGACGATCAACGCGGCGCTCGCGCTCGCGGGCATGAACCGCACGATCAAGATCGGCCCGGGCACGTACACCGAGTCGCTGGTCGTGACCGGCGCTCGCACGATCCGCTTCCACGGCGCTGGGGCTGGCGCGTCGGGCACGACGATCGCGGCGCCGGGCGCCAACGTCCACGTCATCTCGATCATGAGCGGCGCGAGCGTGGCGATCGACGATCTGGTCGTGACCGGCGCCAACGGCGGCACCGCGCCGAACGCCGTGCGCTGCGTCGGCAGCACCGTCGCGCTGCGCCGCACGCTCATCGACATCAACCCCGGCGGCGGCGTCGGCATCACCGGCTGCAACTTCGAGCTGGTCAACAACATCATCACCCGCAACGGCGGACCCGCCAGCCTGTTCGGCGGCGTGTCGCTATCGGATCTGCTCGGTGGCACCACCGTCCGCTTCGCGTTCAACACCATCGCGCGCAACAGCGCCACGACCGGCAACATCGCCGGCGTGTCGTGCTCGCAGATCGGCGTCCCGGTGCCGATCGAGAGCAGCATCGTCTACGATAACGGCGCGCCCGGCGATCCCGAGATCGGCGCCGACAACGACTGCGCCGCGTCGCACTCGGTCCTCGGGGAGGCCGTCGTGTCCGGCACCAACGTCAACACCAACCCCGGCTTTGTGTCGGGCACCGACGCGCACCTCGGCGCGGCGTCGGCGGTGGAGGGGCTGGCTGATGATGCCGCGACGCTCGATCACGATGTGGATGGCAACGTGAGGCCGCAGGGCAGCGGGCGCGACCCGGGTGCCGACGAGATCATGCCGTAAGCGGGCAGGCGAGCGATGGCGAGGTGGCGGAGAGGGCTATGGATATGACGCGCTGGTGGAGTGGCGCGAGGCGAGGGCGGATCGGAGAGACGCGCGCACGAGGCGCGCCACACCACAGCGCCTGCCGGTTCCGTGATCTTTGATCTCTTCTCCCGGAGCCGGAGAGGCGAAGGCACGATTTGTCGTCGAGGAATTGCGTGACGATTGGATCCACGAGCGCGCCAAGGGCGGCGCCAACGAAGCGAGGAACCTCGCGTCGGTATGTTCTGAGCACCATCGCGCGCTCCACGCGGGCACGCTCGACCTGAACGCGAGACCCACGGGGGTCGCGCCCGCGCCAGCAAGGCCCACCTCGCCCGTCGCTGCCACCGCGCGCTGATCCCGCCACCTCCGGGTTCTGGTTCCGGAAGAGAGATCAAAAATCACGGGAACCAGCAGGGCCTGTGCGGGTGTGTGGTCAACGTCGACTCGTCACCGCCGTTGCGGCCGGCGGCGACGTTGTCCAAGCGGGAGTGGAGTGTCCGCGACTCGTCGCGCGTGCCGAGGCCGCAAGCGCGGCACTCCACACCCGCGTCACAACCCACAGGCCCCCGCGTGCCCGGCCCCCACGCCCTTCCGCCTTCACGCCTTCGGAGCCGGGCCGCCGGGCGTGCGCGACACCAGCGCGGGCCG
>JAYTAJ010001267.1:0-2402 GCA_043737575.1 Myxococcales bacterium
GCTCTCGCACGAGCCCCAGGTCGGGATCGACGGATCGAACTCGCCGCACGGCGGCTCGGCGAAGCGCTCGCACTGGAGCGACGACGGGTTCACCAGATCGCCTCCCGCGGGCGGCGGCCCGATGTCGTCGCCACACGCGGTGTCGTCGCTCAGGTGCAGGACGCAGCCGCCGAGGCCAAGGGCTGCGATCAGCAAGAGCGCGCGATGCACGCGAGCGATTAGAGCAAGGCTTGGTCCAACGGAGCAAGTCCTGCCAAGGGAGCAAGGCTTCCAACGGAAGCCGCGCGAGGTTGCTCCTCTCTCAGCTTTCCACCGTCCACCGTCGCCACCGCGCCGAAAATCCATCCGCGTCGAGGGGTCAGACCGACGTGGTAGCGGATGGCGATGCGGGTGCTCCACACCTCGGACTGGCACCTGGGTCACACGCTGCACGACCTGCCGCGTGATCGCGAGCACAGTGCGTTCCTGGCGTGGCTGCTCGACACGATCGCGGCCGAGCGCATCGACGCGCTCTTGATCGCGGGCGACGTGTTCGACGCGGGCAATCCGCCCGCGGCCGCCCTCGCCGCCTGGTACGGCTTCCTCGCCGAGGCCCATCGTCGCCGCCCGAGCCTGGTGACGATCGCGATCGCGGGCAACCACGACTCGCCGTCGCGCCTGACCGCGCCGGCCGAGCTGCTCGACGGCGTCCGCGTCCACGTCGTCGGCAGCCTGCCGCGCGGCGGCGCCCTCGACGGCCTGGTGTTCGCGCTGCCCGACGAGCGCGGCGTGATCGGCGCGTGGGTGGCGGCGGTGCCGTACCTGCGGCCGGGCGATCTCGACGAGCGGGCCTTGCAGCCGAGCGACAGCGAGGCTGTCTCCGGGAGCCGAGTCCAGGGTGGCGATCGCACCGCCGCGATCCGCGAGCTCCACGGCGCCGCGGTCGATGCGGCGCGGGCGCGGCGGCAGCCCGGCCAGGCGCTGCTCGCGATGGGCCACCTCCACGTCGCGGGCGGCGAGGCGTCGGCGGCGTCGGAGCGGCGCATCGCGATCGGCGGGATGGAGGCGGTGGGGCCGTCGAGCTTTGGCGACGACGTCGCCTACGTCGCGCTCGGTCACCTGCATCGGGCGCAGCGAGTCGGCGCCGAGCACGTCCGCTACGCCGGCTCGCCGATCCCGCTGGCGATGGTCGAGACCGACTACCCGCACCAGGTCGTGGTGGTCGAGCTGCAGGGCGATCGAGTGTCCGAGATCCGGACGTTGCGCGTGCCGCGGACGATCGCGCTGGTGCGGGTGCCGCGGCGCGGACCGGCGCCGCTGGCCGACGTGCTCGCCGAGCTGGCGACGCTGGCGCCGTACGATCGCGCCGCCGATCCGGCGCTGCGGCCGTACCTCGAGGTCCGGATCCGGCTCGATCGGCCCGAGCCGCGGCTGCGGGTGCAGCTCGAGGAGGCGGTGCGCGATCGTCACCCGCGGCTGGTGAAGATCACGACCGAGGTCGTGGGTGATCGCAAGAGCCTCGCCGAGGCCGCGCCCGCCGAGGTGCTGGCCGAGCTCGATCCGCGCGACGTCTTGCGGCGGCGCTGGCAGCGCGATCACGCGGGCGAGGTGCCGGCCGAGATCGCCGCGGCGTTCGACGAGCTGTACCGCGCGGTCACCGAGGGCGCGCCGTGAGGATCCTCGCGATCCGCGGCGCCAACCTCGCCAGCCTCGCGGGCGAGTTCGAGCTGGATCTGGCGGCCGAGCCGCTGGCATCGGCCGGGCTGTTCGCGATCACCGGCGCGACCGGCGCGGGCAAGAGCACGCTGCTCGACGCGATGTGCGCGGCGCTGTTCGATCGGACGCCGCGGCTCGAGGGCCGCAGCCGGTTCGAGGTCGGCCGCGGCGATCGCACGGTCGGCGCGTTCGACGTCCGCTCGCTGTTGCGCCGCACCGCGAGCGACGGCTACGCCGAGGTCGACTTCGAGGGCCGCGACCGCCGGCCGTACCGCGCGCGGTGGTCGGTGCATCGCGCCCGCCGCGATCCCGGCGGCGCGCTGCAGGACCAGCAGATGACGCTGACCCGCACCGACGACGGCACCCGCATGGGCGGCACGCGGCGCGAGACCCAGGACGCGATCACGACCGCGCTCGGCCTGACGTTCGATCAGTTCCGCCGCTCGGCGCTGCTGGCCCAGGGCGACTTCGCCGCGTTCCTGCGCGCCGACGGCAGCCAGCGCGCGGCGCTGCTCGAGCGCATGACCGGCACCGCGCTGTACGGCGCGCTGTCGATGGAGGCGCATCGCCGCGCCGCCGCGATCGCGGTCGAGCGGCGCGGCTGGGGCGCGGCGCTGGGCGCGGCGGTGATGCTCGACGACGAGGCGCGGGCGGCGCTGGTCGACGACGAGGCGGCGGCGCGGCAGGCGCTGGCCGACGCCCGCGGC
>JAYTAJ010001268.1:0-2398 GCA_043737575.1 Myxococcales bacterium
CGGGTCGGGTGGCACCAGCGGATCAGCGCCTCGGCACCCGTGATCAGGCCCGTCCGGAAGTCGACCTTGGGCTGGTAGTGGAGCTGGAACTCGCCGCGCTCGAGGGCGCGGCGCAGGCTCTCCTCGATGAACTGCCGCTCCACCGCGCGCGCGTTCATCGCCGGCTTGAAGTACTGAAAGCCCTGCTTGCCGTTCTCCTTGGCCTGGTACATCGCCGTGTCGGCGTTCTTGATCAGCGTCTCGGCGTCGATGCCGTCATCGGGGTAGATGCTGACACCGATGCTGGTCGTGACGTGGAACTCGTGATGGTCGACCGAGTGCGCCGCCGCGACCGCGGCGAGCATCCGGCGCGCCGCCGCCGCGCCCTCCTGAGCGTTCTCCATCTCGGCCAGGAGCACGACAAACTCGTCGCCGCCCTGGCGACTGACGGTGTCCGAGCTCCGCGTGCACTGCACCAGACGCTTGGCGATCGACTGCAACAGCTTGTCGCCGGCCGGGTGGCCGAGCGAGTCATTGATGTGCTTGAAGCCGTCGACGTCCAGGAACAGCACGCCGACCTGCTTGCCGTTGCGGCGGGCTCGGGTGATCGCCTGACTGACACGGTTCTTCAGCAGCATGCGATTGGGCAGGCCGGTCAAGAAGTCGTGTTGCGCCGAGTGCGCCATCTGCAGCGACATCGCGCGCGTGGCGCTGACGTCGCGAAAGACGATCACCGACCCGGCCGGGAGACCGTCGCGGTCGTGGATCGGCGCGAACGAGTCCTCGACCGGGATCTCGAAGCCGTCGCGGCGGATCAGCACGCTGTTCGACAGCAGCGGCACGGTCTGGGTCTGACGCAACGACGGCGGCGAGGTCTCGTGGACCGTGGTCTCGCGCATGCGGAACACCTCGGTCATCGGCCGGCCCAGCGCGTCGTCGCGCCCCCAGCCGGTCATCCGCTCGGCGACGACGTTCAGGAACGTGATGTTGCCCGGCGGGTCGGTGCAGATGACCGCGTCGCCGATGCTGTCGAGCGTGACCTGGGCCCGCTCCTTCTCGGCCAGGAGCGCCTCCTCGATCTGGCGGCGCTCCATCGCGTAGCACATCGCGCGCATCAACCCGCGCGTGTCGATCTGGCCCTTCACCAGGTAGTCCTGCGCGCCCTCTTGCAGCGCCTGGACTGCCAGCGACTCGTCGTCGAGGCCGGTCAGCACCACCAGCGTCACCTGGGGCGCGACGCTGCGGATCCGCCGGACCGCCTCGAGGCCCTGGCCGTCGGGCAGGTCGAGATCGAGCAGGATGACGTCGACCCCGCGCGAGGTCAGATGCCGCTCCGCGTCATCGAGGCTCATCGTGTGAGTGACACTGATACCGCTGTAGCCCTGTTCGCGAAGCATCTCGCGCAGCAGGCGCGCGTCGCCGAGGTTGTCCTCGATGAGCAGGATCGTCTGGATCGACTTGTTGCCCATCGGTTGCGTGGAGCGATTCGGCCGTCCGTCGATCTCGTACAGGGGCAATCGACCTTGCCTGGCTGATCGTCCAGCCCCGCCGCACTTTTCACGGCGGTAACAAGGTGGTGCAATCGGGCCATGAAGCTCGACATCAACGGGTCGGTCCGCGAGGTCGACGCCGACGGGGACATGCCCCTCCTGTGGGTGCTGCGCGACGTCGTCGGCCTGCCCGGTACCAAGTACGGCTGTGGCATGGCCCAGTGCGGCGCCTGCACCGTCCACCTCGACGGCGCCCCGGTCCGCGCCTGCGTGACCCCGGTCGCCAGCGTCGGCGGTCGCAAGATCACCACGATCGAGGGCCTGTCGACCGACGGCTCCCACGTCGTGCAGCGGGCCTGGGCCGAGGCCGACGTCGTCCAGTGCGGCTACTGCCAGTCCGGCCAGATCATGACCGCGGTCGCGCTGCTCGAGCGCAAGCCCGAGCCGACCGACGCCGACATCGACGCCGCGCTGTCGGGCAACATCTGCCGCTGCGGCACCTACGTCCGCGTCCGCGAGGCCATCCACCTGGCGTCGCGCCTGAAGCGAGGTGGCAAGTGAGTCTCTCTCGTCGAGGATTCCTGGCGGGCAGCGCCGCGGGTGCGGCCGGCCTCGCGATCAGCTTCTACGTCCCCAACGTCGTGCGCGCCGCGCCCAAGGCGGCGCAGCTGCCGCCCGCCAACGCGTTCCTGCGGATCGGCGCCGATGACTCGGTGACCGTCCTGCTCGCGCACTCGGAGATGGGCCAGGGCATCTGGACCGGCCTCGCGATGCTGATCGCCGAGGAGCTCGAGTGCGACTGGTCGAAGGTGACGTGCGAGCACGCCCCGGCCGCGCCGGTCTACGGCCACCCCGCGATGGGCATGCAGATGACCGGCGGCTCGTCGACGACCAACGGCGAGTTCGAGCGCTACCGCACCGTCGGCGCC
>JAYTAJ010001269.1:0-2397 GCA_043737575.1 Myxococcales bacterium
CGGCGAGATCGTCCACGACTTCGTCAGCCACTACTACCCGAACGTCCTCGAGGCGATGCGGACGCGGTGGATCTCGCCGCAGATCGTCGTCACCAACCGCGTCGATCAGGCCGCCGCGTATCAGGAGGTCCGCGCGGTCGGCGCCCGGGTCGGCAAGCTGCTCGGCATCGACACCTCGGCGACGCACATGGAGTGGTTCTTCGGGCCCAAGGGCCTGAAGTTCTCCGAGATCGGCTGCCGTCCGCCCGGCGTGCGGACCTGGGATCTGTACAGCGTCGCCAACGACGTCGACCTCTACCGCGAGTGGGCGATGGCGGTGTGCCACGGCCGCCCGGGCGCGGCGCTGTCGCGGCGCCTGGCGACCGGCATCATCGCGCTGCGCCCCGAGGGCGACGGCCGCATCGCCGGCTACGACGGCGTCGACGCGATCGGCAAGGCGTTCGGCTCGTACATCATCGACGCCCACCTGCCGCCCGAGGGCACGCCGACCCAGCCGGTCGCCGCGGGATACATGGCCAACGCCTGGCTCCGCATGAAGCACCCGAGCTACGATGAGCTGCGCCGCATGCTCGATGTCGTCGGTCAGACCGTGAAAGTGCGCGCCCGGTGACGAGGACGATCGTCTTGCTCGGCCCGCAGCACCCCGAGCCGACGATCGCGGCGACCCTGCGCAGCCTCGGCGTGCGCGGTCCGGTCGCAGTCGTGGCGGCCGGGCTCCAGGAGCGGGAGTCCGAGGCGGCGGCGCTGCCCGCGCTCGGCGTGCCCGGGGTGAACCTCAAGCTCCACGCCCGCGCCGACGTCGTGTTCAGCACCGACACCGAGCTGGCCGCCGCCTACAAGGAGCGCCAGACCCAGCTGCGCTTGATGCAGGACTTCTACCGGATCCGCCTCGACCACGCCCACGCCGCGGCGCGCGCGATCTCGGTGCGCCACGTCTCGCCCGCGCTGCTCGCCGCCGAGCGCGCGGCGTCGCTCGACGTCCTGCGGCGGCTCGATCGCGATCACCTCGAGCGGACCCGGGCGCTGCTCGCCGAGTTCACCGCGCGGTGGAAGCCGCTCGAGCGCGCGACGGTGGCGCGGCACCGCAAGAAGGTCGCGTCGATCGTCGCGTCGTGCGACGCGATCGTGATCGCGGGCGGTCAGATCGCGACCCTGCTCAACCGGCTGCGCCTGTTCGACCTGATCGAGCTGGTCGGCGCGCACCCGATCATCGCGTGGTCGGCCGGCGCGATGGTGCTGACCGAGCGCGTGATCCTGTTCCACGATCATCCGCCCCATGGCGAGCCGATCGCCGAGCTGCTCGACGCCGGCCTCGGCCTGGTCCGCGACGCCGTGGTCCTGCCCGATCCCAAGGTCCGCCTCGCCCTCGACGATCCCGATCGCGTCGCCGAGCTGGCGCAGCGGTTCGCGCCCGCGGCGTGCCTCGGCATGCCGCCGCGATCGCGGGTCACGCTGGTCGACGGCGCGATCACCAGCTCGAGCGGCGTCCTGCGGCTCGACCCCGCGGGCACCGTGCTCGACGACGGCACCGAGCAGCACCTGCTGTCGCCGGATCGGTTCGCGCCATGACCGCGTCGCCGCTGCAGCTCGCGATCAAGCCGGGATCGACGCCGCTCGCGATCGACGCGTTCGCGGCCGGCCCCCACACGCCCGAGGCCCTCGCGGCGTTCTTCGCCGGCCGCAGCTTCCCGATCATCGAGGGGCCGACGATCACGTTCGTCTATCACGGCTTCGCCGACGCGGTGCACCTGAAGCACTGGGTCTACGGCCTGCCGTCGTCGCAGAACCTGACGCGGGTCGACGGCACCGACCTGTGGTTCCTGAAGCTGGTGCTGCCGCCGGCGTCGCGCGTCGAGTACAAGTTCGAGGTCGTTCGCAACGGTCACGGCGAGTGGATGGAAGATCCGCTCAACCCCAACCGCGCCCGCGATCCGTTCGGCGCCAACTCGGTCGCCCACGGCACCGGCTACCAGGCGCCGACCTGGATCCACCGCGATCCGACGTCGCGGCCCGGCATCATCGACGAGATCTACTTCGACAGCCCGACGTTCGGCCGTCGCGGCTACGGCCTCTACGTCCCGGCCCGGTTCCGCCGCACGCGGCGCTATCCGCTGCTGATCGTCCACGACGGCCACGACTACCTGCACTACACCGGCATGGCCGGCATCCTCGACAACCTGATGCACCGCCTCGAGATCCCCGATCTCGTCGTCGCGTTCATCAGCTCGCCGCACCGCCTGGTCGAGTACGCCGACGACGAGCGCCACGCCCGCTACCTCGCCGACGAGCTGGTGCCGCACCTCGAGCGAGTCCTGCCGCTCGAGGCTCGCCCTCAGGGCCGCTGCCTCATGGGCGCCAGCTTCGGCGCGGTCGCGTCGCTGTCGGCGGCGTGGCGTC
>JAYTAJ010001270.1:0-5525 GCA_043737575.1 Myxococcales bacterium
GTCGAGCTGGAGCTACCGGTTCAGAATCGGACCTGAGTCCACAGGTACAGCTTGTCGTCGGCGCGGGCGTCGTCGCGCAGCGCCCGGTACTCGTACTCGAGCATCACCCGGAACGGCGCGTCGACGTCGCCGTAGTAGCCGCCGACCGTCCAGCGCTGGAACTCGTCGCCGACGGTGTCGAACCGGACGATCGGGCCGGCGTGGTACGGCGTCTTGCCGGCCGCGAGCACGTAGTAGCCGGGGACGTCCTCGGGCGCGGCGGCGGCGATGGTCTCCTCGCCGAGGACGTACTCGGCGGCGACGAACACCCACGGATGATCGAGCGTCAGATCGGCGCCGACGCGGCGGAAGGCGATGCGGAGATCGTCGGCGGCGTCGACCGGATCATCGCCGCGATCGATGAAGTCGCCGCGCGACGCCGACACGCCGAGCCGCGCCCACCCGCAGCCGTGCTTGTAGCGGACGCCGAGCCGCCCCGACACGTTCTTGGTGCGGGTGTCGTCGGCCTGGACGTTCATGCCGGCGCCGTTGACGACGGTCACGCCGTCCTCGAGGCGCCAGCCCCGACCGAGCGGCCACTTGCCGACCACGCCGATGCCGAGGTCGCGCAGCGTGAGGCCTCGGCCGAGGGTATCGGACAGCTCGGCGCGGTTCACCACGTACAGCTCGGTCGACGAAGCGTTGTTCTCGTAGCCGAACTGGGTCTTCTGCTGACCGAGGCGCAGCTCGTGGCGCGGGATGACCTTCAGCCCGACGTAGGCGTCGCGCAGCACGCCCGCGATCTCGGGCGCGCGCGGATCGATCGACACGTCGTACGACAGCCATGGCCGCACCGTGCCCTTCAGCGCGACGCGCGCGCGCTGGACCCGGAAGTTGGGCGCGTCGACCACGTCGTCGCCATTACTGTCGAAGGCGTGACGGTAGTGGAACTGCAGGAAGCCTGACACCTCGGGCGGCGCGAGCTTCCAGGCCCGCTTGGGCTTCTTCGGTTTCGGCGCGTCCTCGGCGCGGCTCGAGGACACCGACCACAGACAGGCCACCAACATCGCCAGGATCCATCGCATCGGGCCGAGCGTCGCAGGGTGGGAATGAGAAGATCGTGAGACCGGATCTCATCGCATTCTCATGTCGGTCGCGCGAGAATCGACGGGTGCGATGGGTCGTCAGCTGGCTGATCGGGTTGGCGGTGATCTCCGGCTCGCCGCAGCGAGCCGCGGCTGGCGACGCCACCGCCGAGCAGCTGTTCCGCGAAGGCCGGGCGCTGATGCGCGCGGGCCAGCTCGCCGACGCGTGCGAGCGGTTCGCGAGCAGCCAGGCGCGCGAGCCGTCGGTCGGCACGCTGCTCAACCTCGGCGACTGCCGGCAGCGCATGGGGCAGCTCGCCACCGCGTGGTCGACGTTCCGCGCGGCGCAGGAGCTCGCGGCCGAGCGGCGTGATCGGCGCGGCCCCGAGGCGGGCCGGCGGGCGGCCCGGCTGGAGGCCCGGGTGTCGTATCTCACCGTCGTGATCGCGGCCCCGCCGCCCGGGCTGATCGTGCGGCGCGACGGCATCGTGCTCGACCCGGCCCGGTGGAACCAGGCCGCGCCGATCGATCCCGGCGACTACACCCTCGCCGCCGAGGCGCCGGGGTACCGCCCGTGGTCCAGCAGCGTGCGCCTCATCGCCGGGCAGCGCGCCGAGATCACGATCGAGCTGATCGCCGCGCCCGCGCCGATCCTCGAGGTCGCACCGGTTGCCTCGGTGCCGGTGATCGCGGCGCCAGCCGCCGCCGTGCGCGCGGCCCCACCCGAGCTCCCGCTGCGCCAGCTCGGCTTCGGCATCGCCGTCGGCGCCAACCACCGCGAGATCCCGCTGGCCGGGCTGCGCGCGATCGCGGGCCTGCCGCTGCCGGGCGGCGCGCTGCGCGGCACGGCCACCGTGCTGTACTCGCGAGCCGAGGACGCCAGCCTCGATCCGATCGAGCACACCACGACGCTCTCGATCGCGGTCGGCGCCGACTACCTGTGGACGCCGCTGCCGCCGCTCGCGCTGGCGGTGGGGATCGGGCTCGGCTTCGATCGCGATCGCGCCGAGCAGGGCGCGATGACCACGACCGACCTCGGCGCGTGGTGGATGCTCCACGCCAGCCCACTGGTGGTCCGTCTGGTCGGCGGCCACCTCGAGCTCGGGCTGCACACCCAGGTGGTGCGGTCGGGCGACGAGTGGACCGCGATCGTCCTCACCTCCGCCGACGTGCTGATCCGATGACCGCCGCGCTCGCCACGATCGGCCAGGTGGTCGGCGGCTATCGCCTGGTGGCGTCGCTCGGCAGCGGCGGCATGGGCTCGGTCTGGCTCGCCGAGCACACCGTGCTCGGTCGCGCGGTCGCGATCAAGCTGCTCCTGCCGAGCCTGTCGCAGCAGCCCGAGATGATCGAGCGGTTCTTCGCCGAGGCCCGCGCCGCGACCCGCATCGCCGATCCCGGCATCGTCACGGTCCACGACTTCGGCTGGCACACCGACGGTCAGGCCTACCTGGTGATGGAGCACCTGGTCGGCGAGTCGCTGGCCGACCGGCTCGCGCGCCGTGGTCGCTTGCCGATCGACGAGGCGGTCGGCATCGTCCGGCTCGCGGCGATGGCGATGGCGGCGGCTCACGCTGCCGGGATCGTCCACCGCGATCTCAAGCCTGACAACGTCTTCCTGGTCGCCGATCCAGCGGTGCCGGGCGGCGAGCGCGTGAAGATCCTCGACTTCGGGATCGCCAAGCTGGTCGGTGACGACGCGCCCGAGGCGGTGCGAACCCAGACCGGCGCCATCCTCGGCACTCCGATGTACATGTCGCCCGAGCAGTGTCGCAGCGCCGGTGGCGTCGATCGCCGCACCGACATCTACGCGCTCGGCGGCGTGCTGTTCCACCTGATCACCGGCGAGCCACCATTCGTCGCGACCACCGCCGCCGATCTGATCGCCAGCCACTTGCTCGAGACGCCGCGCTCGGCCCGGGCGCTGGAGCCCTCGGTGCCGCCCGCGCTCGACGCGCTGCTGCGACGCTGCCTCGCCAAGCACGCCGACGATCGCTACCCAGCGATGACCGAGCTGGGCGCGGCCCTCGACGCCGTGACCGGGACGAGCCTGGGCGGCGCGCCTCTGGCTCGACGCGGTGCGACCGCGCCGGATCTGGCCTTGCTGTCGACCCTCGCCGCCGCGCCGGTCTCACCGCGACCGCGACCGCGATCGCGCGCGGTGGTGCTGCTGGCCGCGGGCCTGGTCGCCGCGGCGCTGGCCTTCGCGATCGCGACCTCGGCGCGCGACGGTGCGCCCCCAGCCGTTCGCACCCCCGTGGCCACGCCCCTCGATGCCGGCGCGATCGACACGCCGATCGATGCGCCGATCGATGCGCCCATCGATGCGCCGATCGATGCGCCGATCGACGCCCGGCGTCGCTACGATCCCTACGCGACCCGCTGAGGCGCCGTCGTCGACATCGAGGGTGCAGCGTGGGCCCGTACCCCGACACCCCGGTTCCCGCAGTACGCTCGCGCCATGACGTCCTTCGATCGCGGTGAGCACCCCGTCGGCGTTCGCACGGTCGAGCTGCGCGACGCCGCCCGCGATCGGCCGCTCACCGTCGAGGTCTGGTACCCCGCCGACGCCGCGCTCGCCGGCGCCGATCTCGATCCGGCGCGGCGCGATCGCTACCTCCTGCTCCCCGGCTTCCCCGAGTCGCACCAGCACGCGGTGCGCGACGCCGCGCCCGCGCCCGGCCAGCGCCCGCTGGTCGTGTTCTCGCACGGGCTCGCCGGCCACCGCCGCCAGTCCACCTTCTACTGCACCCACCTCGCCAGCCACGGCTACGCCGTCGTCGCCCCCGATCACCTCGGCAACACGTTCCGCGATCTGATGGGCTCCGCCGTGCCCACCGACGCCGCGCGGTGGGCCGGCTGGATGAGCGCGCGCCCCGCCGACGTCCGCTACCTGATCGATCGCGTCGCCGACCTCGGCCTCGACGTCGACACCACGCGCGTCGGCGTCACCGGCCACAGCTTCGGCGGCTGGACCGCGATCGCCGCCGTCGCCGCCGAGCCGCGCATCGCGGCCGTCGTCGCGCTCGCGCCCGCGATCAGCAACGCCGCGATGCGCGCGGCGCTCGATCTCGCGTGGCGCCGCCCCGTGCCCACGCTGGTCATCGCCGCCGAGCGCGACTCCATCCTGCCGCTCCGCGAGGTCGAGGTCACGTACGACCTGCTCGCCGCGCCAAAGCAACTCGTCACGCTGCTCGACATCGACCACCAGCACTTCTGCGACGCCGCCAAGCAGATCCACGAGCTGTTCCGCGCGCTACCCACGCCGTTCGTTCCCCTCGCGACGCCGATCCCTCCCTGGAGCGAGCTCGCGCCCGCGCGCAACGGCCACGACGCCGCGTGCGGCCTCGGCCTCGCGCACCTCGATCACGTCCTGCGCGACACGCCGCCGCTCACCGCCGCCGCCGCGCTCGCCGCGCGCGACATCGCCGCGCGCGTCCGCTGATCTTCACCGACGGCGCCACTCGCCTGCACCGTCAGCGCCCGTCGCTCAGAACGAGTAGCCGAGCGACAGCTCACCATCGAGCGCGATCGGGATGAAGTCCATGACGTCCTCGACCCGCTCGGTGGCCTCCTGCGCATCCGGGTCCGTGGACGAGGTCGAGAACCACCGCTTGGCCCGGCCACCGCCGATGCGCGTCGTCACGTTGAGCCCGTTGTCGAACTGCCAGCGCTTGCCGATGTTGAACGTCACGGACAGCTGCGTCAGCGACAGATCGTAGCGCTCCGGCATCTCGCCGTTCACCGTCGCCTCCGCCGTGCCGCCGGCGAACGTGACCATGGCGCCGAGGAAGCCGCTGTTCTGGCGGCCGCGCCAGTGCCACCGCCAGCCCGCCCCGGCGCCGTAGGTGGTCACGCTGGCGTCATCGCCCCCCGACTGCTCGAACGCCGCCTCGACGACGAGCCCGTGGCTCGTGCCGAGGTACTCGTAGTTCAGGTTGTACGCCCCGAACAGCACGCCCATCGGGTTGGCGTTGATCGAGTGGCTGCGCTCCTCGGCGCGCCGAACCTCCGCCTCCACCCGCGGCTGGGCCTCCACCACCGCCGCCGTCGTCACCAGGACCAGTGTTCCCACGATCATCTTCGTCTGCGTACGCATGTCTCGTCGTTCTCTCTCCGCGGCGTGATGGTTGACGTCGATCGATGCCGCCGTTCGATCGAAGCTCTCGATTGCTCCGACCTATCGACACCTCCGCCGCGCGGTTGCGGCTGTCGCGGCGAATTCCGGAATCAGGTGCCGCGCGAGCGTCGCGTCGAGCCAGCGCCAGCGCATCGCGATGGGCATCCAGATCGCCCCCGTCCCCGGTGAAGACCTCGACGACTTCGGCTACGAGTTCCCGCCCACAGTCGACGCCAAGCTCATCCGCGAGCTCGCCACCGGCCGCTTCGTCGCGACCGGCGACAACGCCCTGCTGTCAAAGCTGCTGATCCGGTTCGCGCCCCGCTCGCGCTGGTGAGCGC
>JAYTAJ010001271.1:0-2393 GCA_043737575.1 Myxococcales bacterium
CGGTGATCCCCTCGCGGGCGACGCGATCCAGGTCGCCGCGCTGCCGCTCTCGGGCGAGAACGGCGCGACCCGTGGCACCGGCGATCTCCTGCGCGCGCTCTTCGCGCGGCCGTTCGGGCCCGCAGCGCTGGTCGCGTGGCAGGCGACCGTCGACCGCGCGCCCGCGCCGGTCTACGGCATCTCGCGCGACGACGTCACCCGCATGGAGCTCATCCTCGGGCAGATCGGCGCCGAGCAGCACGCGGGCCGGATGCGCGGCGCGCTCGGCCTCGTCGGCGTCGGCGGCCTCATGATCGGCGCGTCGACGCTGGCGTTCGATCCCCCCGACGCCGAGCCGACCGCGCGGAGCCGGCAGCTCGGCTGGGTGCTCGCGGGCACCGGCGTGCTCGCGCTCGGCGCCGGCGCCCTCGCGTTCGTCCTCCCGGGCGACGCCGAGCGGCTGCGCGAGCGCTTCCACGCCGACCTCGCGTCGACGCCCGACGCGACGCTGGTCGTCGCGCGCACCGAGCGCCGGCTCGACGAGGTCGCCGAGGACTACCGGCGCACGCGCAAGATCATGCTCGGGGCGGGCGTCGCGATCCTGGCGGTGGGCGCGCTCGGCGTCGCGACCAACGAGCTCGGCGACGATCCGCGCAAGCAGGAGCGGCGGGTCCAGACCGGCACGATCGCGCTGCTCGGCGGGCTCGCCGCGCTCTTCTCGATGCACCCCTACCCGATCGAGGTGCTCGTCGAGCAGTGGCGCGCCGACCCGGGCATCCAGCGCCTGCCCCGCTTCGTGCTCGCGCCGACGGTCACCCCGGGAGGCGCCGGCCTCGGCGTCTCCGGCACGTTCTAGCGCCCGACCGCGCCTGGCCGCCGCCTCTGACGATTCGTCACATCTTCGGAATCGTCGGCATCGGGCGCGGAGCGCCTAGGGGCAATGCCGGTCACTTAGCGCCCCTCCTCGACGGTGAGGGACGCTTGCGCGCGTAGCTACTCATCTTAATCTTCACGGCGCGGGGAAAGCTTCGCTCCGGCCTCCGCGGGGGGAGCAGGAAGCGACGGATCGTGTCGCGGAGATCAGCGAGATGGCGCGGAATCGCGCCGGGCGACGCCGTGATAGTCGCCCAGCCCCATTCGTCGACGATGTATCTCAGGGCCGCGACGAAGCTGATGCGCGTCGGCTCCACGCCGATCTCGTCGGCGATCCGCTCCATCTCGAGCCGTACCAAGTTGTAGGCGATCAGGATGCCGAAGAGCTCCTGGGTGACTGCGTCGGGGCTCTTGCTCCGGATCGTCTCTTCGCGTTCGAGCAGCTCGGTCTTGAGCTCGTCGAACCCAAGCTCGAGCTCCCACCGCTCGTGATAGAGCGCGCTCAACTCAGCCGCTGGGTACTGCTTCGCGTCCGTCAGGGACGTGAGCAGCGTCTGGGGCCGGAAGCCCTTCCGCTGATAGCTCGTTGCACGTGCCTGGTACGTTTTCGGGAGCGTAGGGTCCTTCGCCCGCGCCTCTCGCGAGACATCGACTTCGATGAGCCAGTCGCCTTTCCCCAGCGTCTCGACGACGCGCCACTTCGAGTTCTTCTTCGCCCGCGTCATCCAGTGGCGATTTCGACCGCCGCGCATCAAGGGAACCAGGATGTCTGCCTGGAGAAAGCCGCGATCGACGAGCGTGAGCGAGTCGTCTGGAACGGACGCCCAAAGGTCCGCGGCGTAGACGCGCTCGTTGTTGGCGTACGTCCCAAAGCTTGCCGCGACGAGCAGGTGCGACCGCAGCGCCATCAGGGCGGCCATCCTGACGATCGGGTACCCGCTCGTTCCGCGCTCAGCGCCGGCCGTTTGCGCGCCGAAGTGCGCACGGTTCTCATCGCTGTCCGGTACGCGCAGGGTCGAGCCATCCACGCCGAAGAGCGCGAGTCCCCGCCAGCGATCCTTCGCGGCGCTGACATGCCCCCACGCATCGGCACTGCGCAGGAAAAGCCATTCGAGCGGCGCCTTTCCGACTCGCGTGCGCGCTTGAGCGACCGAACTCGGCGCGACAGATCTCGTCTTCCCCGCGCCGGGTAGGGCCAGCTCGAGATGCCGAACGACATCGACGATCGGCCGGTTCCGCATGAGGGCCATGCCAATCACGAGCCAGACGACCTGCTCCGCGGGAAGCCGTCGGCGACGCAGCGTCGCAAAGCCCGTTGCTTCGAGCGCCTCAGCGATCCAGTCGGCGTCGAGGTGCTTGGCGAAGGTTTCAAACTGGGCGGGCGTGAACGCCGCAGTCGAGGTAAGCGCAGCCTGAAGGCTCAAGGTGACCTCGCAAGAGATCACCGCATCTTGATCCCCCGCTCACGCCAGTCAAGAACGCCGAGGCGCGGACGAAATCCGAAAGGAGTCCGATCGCTTGCGCGCTAACCGATCGGCATT
>JAYTAJ010001272.1:0-5512 GCA_043737575.1 Myxococcales bacterium
CAAGGCCAGCAGGGCGCGTCGCCGCGGCGCATGCCGCAGGCGCAGTGGCCGCACGACGACACCGCGTCGGGCACGCCCGACATGGCGCCGAGCGCGAAGCTCGATCAGCTCGAGGACATGTCGCGTCAGCTCCGCCGCGATCAGGTCAAGAAGCGCGTCGAAGGCGCCAGCGGCCAGCCCGATCAGGACTGGTAGTGCTGCGGCCGCGCGTGCTCGTCGTCGACGACGAGCCCGGCCTGGTGGAGATCGTCCGCGCCCATCTCGAGTCCGACGGCGCCGAGGTGGTCGCCGCGATCGACGGCGTCAGCGCGGTCGCCCACGCCCGGGCCGCGCGCGACGCCGGCCGCGGCTTCGACGTCGTGCTGCTCGACTTCCACCTGCCGCACCTCGGCGGTGGCGAGGTGGTGCGCGAGCTGACCGCGGCCGGCATCGACGCCCGGGTCGTGATCATGTCGGGGCTCGAGCCGATCCTGGTCGCGGTCGAGGCGATGCGGCTCGGCGTGTTCGACTTCGTCGCCAAGCCACTGTCGCGGATCGATCTGCGGGCGCGGATCGAGCGAGCGTTCCGCGATCGCGGCCCCGGCCGCAGCAGCGACAACGGCGGTCGCCGCCCGCGCAAGAGCGACGTGCTGATCGGCTCGGGCACCTGGCTGAAGCAGCTGTACGAACGGGTCGGCATGGTCGCGTCCACCGACGTGACGGTGACGATCTCGGGGCCGAGCGGCACGGGCAAGGAGCTGGTCGCGCGCACGATCCACAGCCTGTCGCCGCGCTTCGAGCGGCCGTTCGTGGTGGTCAGTTGCGCGGCGCTGCCCGAGGCGCTCCTCGAGGACGAGCTGTTCGGCCACGTCCGCGGCGCGTTCACCGACGCCCAACGCGATCGCGAGGGCCTGCTCGCCGCCGCCGACGGTGGCACCCTGTTCCTCGACGAGGTCGGCGAGCTGTCGCCGGGGGTGCAGGCGAAGCTGCTCCGGGTGCTGCAGTTCCGCGAGTTCCGCCGCCTCGGCGACGATCGCGATCGCTCGGTCGACATCCGCATCCTGGTCGCGACCCACCGCGATCTCGGCCAGATGGTCGCGGCCGGCACGTTCCGCGAGGACCTGCTGTACCGGATCAACGTGTTTCCCCTCGAGCTGCCGCCGCTGCGCGATCGCCCGGGCGACATCCCGCTCTTGGCGCAGCACTTCGTGCTCATCCACCGTCGCCGCGTCGACAAGCGGATCGAGGGGCTGACGCCCGGCGCGCTGGCGCGGCTGTGCGCCGAGGACTGGCCGGGCAACGTCCGCCAGCTCGAGAACAAGATCCAGGAGGCGCTGGTCGTCGCCCAGGGCACGACGATCACCGAGGCCGATCTCGATCTCGGCCCGCGCACCGTCGCGCCGACGACGACGATCGAGCTCGATCGACCGTTCCAGGAGCTGAAGCGCGCGGTGGTCGATCGCTTCGAGCGCGATTACCTCGAGGCGCTGCTCGAGGCCCACGGCGGCAACCTCGCCGCCGCGGCGCGCCAGGCCGGGATGGATCGCAAGAACCTGTGGGCGCTGGCGCGCAAGCACGGCTTGGCGGCCGGACGGGCGCGACGGTAGCTATCCGATCACGGGGTCGCGGGCGCCGGGGTCGGCGGCGCGACGGCGGGATCGGCGGCGGGCGGCGGCACCGGATCGGCGGCGGGCGGCGGGGGGACCGGGACCGGATCAGCGGCCTTGGGCGCCGCGGCCTCCTCGAGCTTGTCCTTGCACGCGTCGGCCTCGTCCTCGAGCTTGTTGAACTTCTCGAGGAACGAGTCGGACGGCTTGTCCTTCAGCTTGTCCTTGTTGGAGCGCGTCCAGTCGCGGAACTCGTCCTTGGCCTTCTCGGCGCACGGGAGATCCTTGCACGCGCAGATCTTGTTCTTGGCGGTCTGCATGCGGGACATGGCCTCGTCGGCGGCGTTGCCACCGCAGCCAAAGGCCAGGGTCCCGAGGGCGAATACGAACGCGATGGTCTTCATTGCGGCGCATCCTACTCGATCCTCTGGGCCGCGGGGCCGTAGGCTCACACCGCAATGGCGAAGCAGCTGCCCGCGGGTCTGGGCCTCGGCACCGACGGTCGGCCGCGCTGCGGCTGCTCTGTTCGAGAAGGTCTGTCTCGAGGGCTTCCAGGCCGGGCTGTCGTGGCTGACGATCTTGCGCAAGCGCGAGGGCTTCCGCGCGGCGTTCGCCAACTTCGACGCCGCGCAGGTCGCGCGGTTCGGCGCTCGCGACGTGACGCGGCTCTTGGCCGACGCGGCGATCGTCCGCCACCGCGGCAAGATCGAGGCGACGATCAACAACGCGGCGCGCGCGCTCGAGGTGATCGGCGAGCACGGCTCGCTCGCGGCCTACGTGTGGCAGTTCGAGCCGGCGCCGCGCGATCGGCCGCGTCAGGTCACCGCGGCGGTGATCCGCGCCAACCCGACCACGCCGGGGTCGGTCGCGCTGGCGAAGGATCTCAAGCGCCGCGGCTGGCGCTTCGTCGGACCGACCACGGTCTACGCGTTCATGCAGGCGATGGGGCTGGTCGACGATCACCTCGAGGGCTGCGTGATCCGACCGCTGGCCGAGGCGGCGCGGGTCACGCGCTGACGCCCGCCTTCGTCAGCATCGCGGCGATGCGCTGACACAGTCCGCGGCCCATCGGCGTCGCGAGGATCGGCAGCATCGGCATCGCCAGCGCCAGGACGTCGTCGACCAGGCCGTGGCTCTTGGCCTGGCCGCGCGAGGTGTCGTTGACGAACACCAGGAGCAGCGCCATCGCGACGAGCCACAGCGCCTCGCCGGCGAGGGCGCGGACGTCGTCGGGCAGGCCGGTGCCGGCGAGCGCCGCGGTGAAGTGGCCGATCGCGCGGTCGCGGATCGCGCGGCTCTCGACCGACAGCGCCGACAGCGGATCGCCGGGGTTGACGACGCGGTGGACGATCGACGCCAGCATCGCGCGGTGCGGCGCGAGCACGTCGAGACGGTTGTGGAACAGCGCGGCCAGCCGCTGGTGCGGCGTGCCGGTCGCCTGGGCCGCGAGGTCGTCGAGGGCGGCCTGGGTGTCGGCGTAGTACGCGAAGATCAGCGCGTCCTTCGACGGGAAGTGATAGTAGGCGGCGCCGAGCGACAGGCCGGCGCCGCGCGCGATGTCGCGCATCGTCGTGGCCTCGACGCCGCGGGCCTGGAACAGCGCGAGCGCGGTGTCGAGGAGGTGGCGGCGGGTGACGTCGCGCTTGCCCTCGCCGCCGCGCGGACGCGGGCGGGGCTTGACGGCGGCAGGACGGCGGCGCGCGGTCACGCGGCGATCGCGCGGGCGAGCGGGGGCGTGGTCGACAACAGCGCGCGCTCGCGGCGGGCGATCCACGCCGGCGCGTAGAGGAGCGGCAGGTACGCCGCGCCGGTGATCGCGACCAGGATCGGCGGGATGAGGTAGAGGACGATGAACGGGATCATCGACACCACGACGACCGCGGCGAAGATCGTCGAGACCGCCATCGGGGTGGTGTCACGCGCGAGCTGGTGGGCCCGCACCGCGCTCAGCAGCGCGAGCGCGAGGTGGGCGACGCCGGTGATCGCGACGCTGAGCTGCACCCAGTCGTCGAAGTCGCTGACGCCGCTGACCCACAGCACGATCGGCAGCTGCAACGTCAACGGCGCCATCAGCGCCAGGCCGATCGCGGGCACGGTCAGGCCGACCACCGCGAGGGAGTCGGGCTCGACCCGCGGCCACCGCCGCGCCACGAGCCACGCCACCGCGCCGACCGCGACCGCGGCGGCCCACACGATCGCGAACCAGTGGGCCATCGGCAGGTCGAGCACGCCGGTGTCGTCGAGCGTCGCGCCGACCATCGCCGCGGCGCCCGCGATCAGGGTCGCGCCGAAGCCCACCCGCGCCGCCCGCCGCGCCACCACCCGCTGAACCGGGGCCTCGCCCGATGAAGTGAACATGTTCAGAAGATGCGGCTCGCGAGCGTCGCTGTCAACCGAAATGAACACGTTCATTTTAGCCGCGCCACCGGCGGCGTGCCGCCCGTGTAGGATCGCCGCGCTCGCATGCGCCGCCTCCTCCAGCCGACGCCGCCGCCCTACGACCCGCTGGTGTGGGTGCGGCAACCGCTCGGCGAGCGGGGTCGCCAGGTCTGCGAGGCGTGGGCGCTGCACGGCTACGGCACGCCGATCGCCGCGTACGCGCTCTACGCGATCAAGCTCGGGCTCTACGTCGGCGCGTGGATCGCGTGGTGCGGCTTCACGCCCGGCCTCGGCGGGCTGACGACGATCGGCGACTGGTGGCTGCACCCGATCGCGTTCCAGAAGGCGATCCTGTGGAGCATGCTGTTCGAGGGGCTGGGGCTCGGCTGCGGCAGCGGGCCGCTGACCGGACGCTACTCACCGCCGGTCGGCGGCTGTCTCTACTTCCTGCGGCCGGGCACGACCAAGCTGGCGGCGTGGCGCGGGCTCGGGCTGCGCCGCACCTGGTTCGACGTCGCGCTGTACCTGGCGATCGTCGTCGGGCTGGGCGCGGCGCTGGCGTCGGCGACGCCGCCGCGCGCGCTGTTGATCGCGATCGCGATCGCGGTGCCCGTGCTCGGCCTGTGCGATCGCACGACGTTCCTGGCGTTCCGCAGCGAGCACTACTGGACGACGATCGTGTGCCTGATCGTGGCGGGCGACGGGATCGCGGGCGCCAAGGCGGTGCAGCTCGCGCTGTGGTTCTGGGCCGGCTTCTCGAAGCTCAACCACCACTTCGCGTCGGTGGTGTGCGTGATGACCAGCAACGGGCCGTTCACGCGGTGGCCGGCGCTGCGCAAGCGGATGTACCGCAGCTATCCGGACGATCTGCGGCCGTCGCGGCTCGCGGTGGTGCTCGGCCACGTCGGCACCGCGCTCGAGCTGTCGGTGCCGGCGGTGCTGGCGCTCGCGCCCGGCGGCACCGCGCTCACGGTCGGGCTGGTGATGATGATCGTGCTGCACGTCTACATCACCAGCAACGTGCCGATGGGGGTGCCGCTCGAGTGGAACGTGATGGTCGCCTACGGCGGGTTCGCGCTGTTCTACGCCCACCCCGACGTCACCGTGCTCGACCTCGGCTCGACGCCGCTGGCGATCTTCCTCGGCGTGATGCTGGTGATCGGCCCGCTCGGCGGCAACCTGTGGCCGCACCGCTGGTCGTTCCTCCTGTCGATGCGCTACTACGCCGGCAACTGGGCCTACGGCGTGTGGCTGTTCCGCGGCGACAGCTACCGCAAGCTGGCGAAGCTCACCACCAGCGCGCCGTGGATCCACGATCAGCTCGCGCGCTTCTACGATCGCGCGACCGCGGTCGGCTTGATCGGCAAGGTGCTGGGGTTCCGGCTGATGCACCTGCACGGCCGGGCGCTGCCGATCTTGATCCCGCGCGCGGTCGACTGCTTCGAGGACCACGAGTACGTCGACGGCGAGCTGATCGCGGGCATGGTGCTCGGCTGGAATTTCGGCGACGGCCACCTCCATCGCGAGCCGCTGTTGCACGCGGTGCA